>DCHV01000065.1 GCA_002314945.1 Prevotellaceae bacterium UBA1743 | reverse complement strand
CATTTTTAAGTTAGAATATACAAATTTTGGCTCGGAGTTTAGTTTATAACACTACTGCGGAGGCGGTTTTGGTTGTAAGCTGCGTGATTGGTCGGACTTGTCCGTCGTGTCACTTGCTCACGCTGAGGAGGGTACACATCTTCTCTTTCATTCATGGAAGTTGAATGAATGAAGCCCTCAGACTTGTGGGATGCTCTGATATAGATTAGAGGCGTTTACTTGACGCTTTGTTCCTCTCGTATAGAGAAACTTCGCAACTTTCAAAACCATCGAGGAATAATGCAACGGTAGATGCCCATGGGTATGAATTTAGGCATATTTGTTTTGCTTATTTCATATCGGCGTGGGTGTTTGCGTTGCTCGTTCTGATGGTTTGGGCAATGCGAAGGCCTCTATACGTGGGATGAGTAACAGGTACAAGCTCTCACGCTTCTTTTGTATATGTACCAAATTCATTTATCGTTTTATCAGTCTTCTTCTGAGGCTTGGGAAGGCAACAATTGACAGGTATGTTTAACCTTTAACGAACAAAAGTGATATGAAACGAACTTTGTTGCTATCATTAGTCAGTATGTTTGTGTGCTCTGTATCTTCCTTTGCTCAAAACACTCTGAACATCCATCAGAAAGATGGTACGATTGTGACTTACGGCTTCAGTGAGAAGCCTGTGGTTACTTACACCGAGACAGGTATTCACCTATCGACCACTAGCGTGGAAGTGGATTATCCCATGACTGCTCTTGAGAAATTCACGTTCAGCAACGGAAATCAAAGCGGTATAGGTGATGTTACGACAGAAGGTACAGATGGAGACGTGCGCATCTACAACACAAATGGCGTGCTACTGAAGACCATTAGACAAAACGAGGGTATTGCCACCTTTTCTACTTCTGACTTACCTAAGGGAATATATATCATTAAGAACGGAAAGATAACCTATAAAATAACAAAGCGATGAAGAAACTTTTTTCCACATTGATAGCACTATTGGCTATTGCGCTTAGCGTGCAGGCACAGAATCAGATGCACGTGAATATGAAGGACGGATCAATAATGAATGTCTTTGTGTCTGAAATACAGAGTGTGACTTGGGACGACAAAGAAAATGAACCTGTTGAAAATAATCCCGATGACCCAACTGTGACTGGAGATGCCATCAATATTACCGAGAACTCAGCAACTATCATTGGTTATGCCAACAATGTGCGCGACAACGAGTCGACAGACCTTGGCATTGGTGTCATTTATTGTACAGAGGGAACTCCAAATAAGAGTAATGGTGAAAAAGTTTCGATTGATAAAAATTTGGTAAGCGAAGATGGAAAATACATCATCGGTTTGAGTCAACTTGGTCCTGGCACGACATATTACTATCGTTCATTCGTATATCAAAGCGGTCTTTGGTTTTATGGAAAAGTGAGAAGTTTTTCCACCAAGAGACTTGGCTTTACAACAGGCGAAGTTACTTCTGTTACTTGCTTTAGTGCTAAAGCGAAAGCCTCGTTCAACGCGCCTTCAGATATTACGCCGAGCGAATATGGCATCTGTTTCGGAATTGCTCCAGATTCAACAAAATTCAGATCTAAGGCAACTACAAAAGATGCTGACGGTAACTACACAGCCACGCTTTATGCGCTTATGGGTAATACTATCTATTATTATCGACCTTATGCTGTTGTGAATGGGATGATTAGTTATGGCCAGATTTCTTCATTCAAGACGCTTGAGGATAATGTGGTGGTGACAGGTGAGATGGATGCCGACGGGAATGTCCGTTCCCGCCTTACTATCGGCGGTGGGGCGTATCGAACGTTGGAAGTTGGACTATGCTGGAGTCGTGACAACGAACAGCCGACAGTCAATGATTTTATAGCTAGTAGTAATGAACTAGATGATGGTAATTGCTATGTCATAACACCGCCATTCATTTATGCTGGCATTTACTATTATCGTGCTTACGTGAAGATAGATGGGATAGCACACTACGGTGCGGTTGTAATTAGAGATAGCGAAAAAGGTATTATGGCAGTTGATCTCGGTCTTTCTGTCAAGTGGGCATCCTTTAATATTGGAGCCTCTGCACCCGAGGATTACGGTTGGTACCTTGCTTGGGGCGAAACGCGACCAAAGGCACAGTATGATTGGAATACCTATTTCGATTCTGTAAATGGCAGTGATTCCAACTTTTCTAACTACAACAATCATGGAGGTAAACGGATACTTAGTTCTGAAAATGATGCTGCCACAGTCAACTGGGGAGCACCATGGCGTATGCCGACTATATCCGAGTTTGAAGAACTAATAGAAAAGTGTGATTGGACTTGGACTACGCTGAATGGTGTAATAGGATATAAAGTGAGTTCAAGGACGAATGGTAATTGCATTTTTCTTCCAGCTGGAGGTAGTAGGTGGTGGGATGATGACGAAATCATCGGAGAAGGCACGTGGGGCTACTACTGGCCAAGTACGTTGAATTCTGACTATGATTACATCGCATACAATATGAGTTTTCATTCCAATTTTTGTGGCGGTAGGGGCGATACCTACCGATACGTTGGTCAATCTGTTCGTCCCGTTTGCCCATAACAAAATGTAGTGCCAGCCAAAGCACAGAGAACAATCCTGCACCATTTCCCTCCATGCAATTCTCCATTTCTGCCTTTCTGAATTCAGAAGTTTGAGCGTCTGTTTCCGGAAATTCCGAGGAAGTAAGAGAGAAATTCCGTGGAGAAACAAAAACCGTGTAACTACAAGGATAAATTTCTGTAGTTACACGGATTTTTTCTTGTAGTTACACGAATTTATCGGTGTAGTTACACGATTTTCGTTTCACCTGCGAATATCTGTCGTGAAACCTGCGTATTTCTCTTATTCATCCCACTGAAATTTATGCGTTTGTGTGCGAAAACTGCTCATAATTCTTAGAACAAATACTCCTTACTTTTCTTTGTTTCCCAATAAAGTAATATAGATAAAATATTTTAACATCACTCATCCTTTGAGCCCTTTCCTTTGTACAGATTTTCTATGAAAATTTGAAGTGCCACTCCATATTTTCCTGAAAAATCTGAAGTAGATCAACTACTTTTAACCAATTCTTGAAATCTTTTTTTTGTACAAAAACGACACAGACGATTTGAATGTCCGTGATTTCTCTCCTCTCTATTTGCATAATACATTTTTATTCACTACTTTTGTGGCTGAAAATAATGTTTTTATTATGAAATATACAAGAAATCTATTTGTTGGTGTAGCATTCCTGAGCATCTTTTCCGCTTGCTCGGGGAATGACGAGTATGTAACGGACTTCAACCCAGAGCATCCGCTGACGCTCTGGTATCGTCAGTCGGCTGACGAACCAGGTGGAGGAAATGCATGGATGGAGTATTCCTTGCCTATTGGTAATGGACAGTTTGGTGCCTGCCTGTTCGGAGGTGTGGAGAATGATGAAATCCAGTTCAATGAGAAAACTCTCTGGATGGGAAAACCATACGCAATCGGATCACGTGGACGATACATGAACTTCGGTTCACTCTTTGTGCGCGACCTGACACCCTCAGGTGCCAAGGACTATGTGCGCTATCTGAATCTGGAAGATGCCGTAGGTGGTGTCAACTATACGTCGGAAGATGGAAAGACTTCCTATACACGTCGCTATCTTGCCTCGCGTACGGATGGTGCCGTGGTGGCTCTCTACAAGGCTGAAGGCGAGAATGACCTGAACTTGGCCTTCTCCATGAAACCAGCTGCTGCCCTGAATGTGGAGAAGGTGAATTATGATGCAGAAGGCAACGGACGCTTCTCGGGAAAACTGGAGTCAATCTCCTTTGCCGCACGTTTCCAGGTAGTTCCTTCGGGGGGAAACATCGCCCTGTCTGAGGACGGACAAAGCGTGGAGGTACGTGGTGCCAAGGAGGTGAAGCTGGTTCTTTCCGGAACCACCGACTTCGACATCACCAGTCCTACATTCCTCGGTACTACAGACAGCATGTACCAGACGCTGGATCGCTATGTGGAGAAGACGGCACAACGCAGTTGGAAGAATATCGTGAAGGATCATGTGGAATCCTTCCGCGAATTGATGGGGCGTGTGGATTTCAAGTTGGAGGGTGCCTCCAATTGCTCTCTTGCCACGGATGAGATGATAGATGCCTACAATACACCCGACCAAAACGTGAAGGGAACGGAGCCTTTCGCCCTCTTCCTCGAACAGTTGTATTTCGCCTACGGACGCTATCTCGCCATTGGCTGTAATCGTGTGGGTGGAGGTGTACCGAGCAATCTGCAGGGCTTGTGGAACAATATGGACGATGCGCCCTGGGGGTCTGACATCCACAGCAACATCAACGTGCAGATGAACTATTGGCCCACAGAACCTACCAACCTGAGTGAACTGCACATGAACTACCTGGATTACATCATCAACCTCTCTCAGCGTGAGAGTTGGCAGGGAGTGGCACGCCAGTATGCCGGAGTGCAGCACGGATGGACTTGTTTCACCGAGAATGACATCATGGGTGGTATGACGTTGTGGGGTAACAACTATTTCGTAGCCAATGCCTGGTATTGCAGTCACCTGTGGCAGCACTACCGTTACACCCTCGATAAGGATTTCCTGAAGCGTGCCTTCCCCGTAATGTGGCAATGTGTTCAGTTCTGGATGGAGCGTATGATAGAGGATCGCGGTTGTGATTACCTTGGTATCGCGCCAGATGGCACATTCGTAGCTCCCAATGAATTCTCACCCGAACAAAGCCATACATCGGAGGATGCGACGGCTCATGCACAACAGCTCATCTATTCATTGCTGATGGATGTAAGGAAGAGTGTGGATATCCTTGGTATAGAGGCATGTGGACTCACGCAGGAGGATGTGGCACAACTGGAGAACTATTTGGCCAAGACCGACCAAGGTCTGCATACCGAGGAATACACAGCCAATGAAGCAAAGAATACTGCTTGGACGAATCCCCGCTTTGGCGTGAATAAGGGCGACCTGCTATTGCGCGAATGGAAATACGAGACGTACGATGTGAGCTCTGATCCCTCTCACCGTCACCTGAGTCATCTGATGGCTCTCTATCCCTTGGACGAAATCACTCCCTCGAGTCCCTATTTCGAACCAGCCGTGAACTCTCTGCGTCTGCGTGGTGATGAGGCTACGGGATGGTCTATGGGATGGAAGTTGAACTTCTGGGCACGTGCCTTGGATGGCGATCACGCTCATCTGATACTGCACAATGCCTTGCATCACAACACGAAGAATGGTGCTGTGAACTACAATACGGGTGGTGGCTTGTACTACAACCTCTTCGACGCACATCCCCCCTTCCAGATTGACGGGAACTTCGGTGTTTGTGCCGGTATTGCCGAGATGCTTCTGCAGAGCCATACAGATACGCTACAACTGCTGCCTGCATTGCCTTCAGTATGGAAGGACGGTCATATCACAGGCCTTCGTGCTATTGGTAACTTCCAGGTGGATCAGACATGGAAGGAAGGCGTACTGCAAGAGGCTGTCATCCGTAGTGATGCCGGTATGCCATGTGCTGTACGTTACCCCAATGCAAGCAACTACAAGGTTACTTCCAAGGAGGGAAAGAATGTAGATGACGTGAAAGTGGAAGGAGACGTTATCACATTCTCCACAGAGAAAGGCAAATCGTATGTGATAAGTAAATAAGAATATACCCTCGAAGAAGAACAGAACTTGTCATGAGAATATTCAGAAATATTTTCTTCATTCTTGCCTTGATGCTTGCCTCCCTGGCCAAGGCACAAACCGAACTTCATGTGGTACCTGTAGTGCCTATGTCCAAACCTATGGCAGGACACTATGCAGGTATTGTGAATGATGAGTTGTGGACATGGGGCGGATTCAACTACACGATGACGCAATATCGTGGTGTGATACCCAAGTATTATCCTCAGGCATATGGTGCTTCCGTAAGTGTACCGCAAGGAGCTGTTTGTCTGGGAGGTGCCGCGGATGAATATGTATTTGCTCAGGCTATTTGGCAGAAGCATATCGACCATCGTGATCATCGTAATTTCTGCAATCAATATGACCACTCGGGACGTGTGAATCTGACAGCTATGCCTGTCCAACTCAAGTATCTGTCTGCAGCCTGGGATGGAGAATATATATATGCCGTAGGAGGTGAATCGGACAGTTGTGCCAATACGGATGTGTATCGTCTGGCTTGGCCAGATGGTAAAGTATGGGAGAAACTGACTCCAATTCCCGACAAAGCGCGTCTTCAGTCGGTAGCTGTGGTACAGAATAGTGTGACAGGTCCTTGTCTCTATGTTTTCGGTGGATATCAGGCAGGTGAGGATGCAAGCTCTCCCGTCCTGCATCGTAGTGTACTGAGATTGAATCTTCGTTCGTTGGAATGGGAAAGTCTTCCTGTGCCTGACTCTGCTCAGGTGCCTGGCATGGGCGCTACGGGTGTTTCTGTAGGATTCTGTAGCGTGGTCTTTATCGGAGGTAAGGATTTGTCTGGTAAATGCGAAGACAAGATATTGGTCTATAACACCTATACTGATACGTGGAGTACTATGGAGGGTAATCCTTCCTTTGCCCGTTGCTATGCTACACTCACTCCCTGTCGCGACTATTTCTATCTGGCAGGAGGCGAGACACAGAAAGATACGTTCACGGATGATATTTCGGTGGTGCAGTTCCTGAGTACTTGCCGCCTGAATGGTATGAGTGTTACGGTACTATGTGTATTTCTGCTCGCTTTGTTGGTCTTCGCATGGTTGCATCGCACAAATAGTAGGAAGATGTATTTCCTGGGTGACGAGAATACGCCTTGGTGGGCAATTGGTATGAGCCTTAGCATGACGATACTGAGCACCATCTCGCTCATTCTGATACCCACAGCATCCTTTGCTTCCTCTTGGTCTTCTCTGTGGTTCTATCTTCCTCTGCTCTTTGTTGTTCCATTGGCTGGCAGATATTTCGGAAACTTATGGATAGGTACCGAAAAGACAAGCGTGTATGACAAGTTGGGAATTTGTTCCTCTGCCTGCGTAAGAAGAACCGTCTCTGTCTGCTGGATGTTGTTTATCCTGTTGCGTGCGGTATTGCTCCTTGCTCTACCCGCGTATATACTGTATTCCATCACAGGCATATCACCCCTTGTTTTCATCTTCGTCTTTGGCTTGTTTGCTGCGTTCTATGCAACAGTGGGCGGCATGAAGGCTATTGTTGGTTTGCAGACGCTCTCGTGTATCGTATTATTGGTGGGGATGATTATTCTTCTGATAACTCTGATAACGGGATGTGCCGATGGATTGAATGGCCTCCTGAACTCAGGCGCTACAAAATTCAGTTTGCTAAGCGAAACCGTCTTGTGTAAGTCCATCAGTCCTTGTGTTCTGTCCGTATGTGGCTTGTTGTATGCTATCATGCTAATGGGAGGCGATCAAACGGTATGGCGCCATTATGGGCTGAATACGAACCATCAAGTGGCTTCTCGAGGTTTCCTGTTTGCTGGAGTTCTGAGTGTACTCATCGTTCTTGTGCTCCTCATGGTAGGAACTGGTATGTTTGCCTATTTTGCTTCTGACAACACGGCTTTCGACATAACTTTGAATAGACCTGAATGTGTGGGCGTGTACTATATGTTGTCACGTTTTCCATCATTAGCGTTGGTTATCTTGTCTTCAGCTTGTGTTGCTCCACTCGTATCTGCAGTACATTCATTCGGCTTGGCTTGTGCATCCGATTTCTCTTTCGAAGGGAAGAGTGCTCTGTCGGCACGCTTGTTTAGCCTGCTGTTTTCAGTAGTGGTGATTGTTTTATCCGAATTACTGATATCCTTATTATAAAGATGAAAAATATATTTTGTGTAGCTATTCTCGCCCTCGCGTTGTGCGCGTGTAAAAAGATAGATAGAAGTGCTCCTGTCACACAAGAGGAGATGCAATCGGTATATGAACAGGTGAAGACTCCTGTGAAACATGGGGTAGTGATACATCCTGATAATCCCGATTACCTTACTGATAGCCCAGGTGTGTTTCGTCATAATGGCAAATGGTATATGATGTATATCGCCTTCGATGGAAAAGGGTATGAAACATATCTCGCGGAGAGTGATGACCTTCTGAATTGGACCAACAAGGGAAAGATTCTCAGTTATCGTGATGGTGCATACGATGCATGTCAGCGTGCAGGATATCCTGCTCTTCAAGATATGGAGTGGGGTGGTAGTTACGAACTGGAGAAGGTGGATGGCAAATACTGGATGACCTATATTGCAGGCAACTCCGAGGGATACGAGGCAGGCCTCTTGTCGATAGGTATGGCTGGTACAGAACATCCCGAGCAAGCCGTAGAATGGGAGTCAATGGACACACCCGTTCTGAATCCAGCAGATGAGAATCGTCAATGGTTTGAATCGGCAAAGCAATACAAGAGCCATATCATTCACGACTCAGAGAAGATTACTGGTCATAAATACGTGATGTATTACAATGCGGCTGGTGTTAATCCTGAGAACGGATTCTATGCAGAACGTATCGGAATGGCTTTCTCTGACGACCTGAAGACATGGACACGCTATGCTGACAATCCTGTGTTGGCACATGAAGTGGATCATACCATCACAGGCGACCCTCAGATTCAGAAGATAGGCGACCTGTATGTGATGTTCCATTTCCGCGCTTTTGAACCCTCTAAGCCCTATCAAGCATACAATACGTTTGCTTGTAGTCGTGACTTGATTCACTGGTATGCATGGGAAGGTGAGGACCTGATATATCCCACAGAGGAATACGACAATCTATATGCCCACAAGAGTTGGGTGGTACAATGGAAGGGAGTAACCTATCACTTCTATTGTGCCTGTGACACCCAGGGACATCGTGGCATTGCCGTAGCGACAAGCAAATGATTTGTATCATCAATAAATATAAAACAATATGTCTATGAAAGTGACAAGAGGACAATTCCTCAAGACAATGGCAAGTAGTGCTGCTCTCCTTTCCTTGGGCGCATGTACATGTCCTAAGAAAGAATGTGAAAAAGGTAGTTGTGGCAAGTCGGATGAAACTCCCATGTTTGCTAAGAAACTCCCGGTAGGTGTACAGTTGTATAGCGTGCGTACAGACCTGGAAAAGGATTTCTATGGTACGCTGAAAGCTATACACGAGATGGGTTATCATGGTGTGGAATTCTACAACGAATACTATGGTAACACGATGGTACAGGTGAAGCAGATTTGTACTGAGCTGCATCTGACTCCTTTCAGTAGTCATGTGCCATTCCAGTCAATGATTGACAATATCGGGCAGGTGATTCAGGACTACACCACATTAGGCGTACAATATTTGGTATTCCCCTACATGGATGAAGCGAGCCGTCCTGGTATTGACTTGGAAAAGTTTAAGGCTACGGTGGCTAAGTTGGGTGAAATTGGTGCACAGGTCAATCAGGCAGGTTTCCAATTGCTCTATCACAACCATGACTTCGAGTTTGTAGATACTGGCAATGGAAAATTGGGCTACGACCTGATGTTTGAGAGCAATCCACGTGAGAATCTCCAGAATGAGATAGACGTATGCTGGGTGTCTTACTCAGGTCAGTGTCCTGTGGAATATCTCAAGAAATATGCTGGCAACTGTCCCGTAGTACATCTCAAGGACTACAAGTTGGAGGGCACACTGAAGACTGCTCCATACGCCTTGATTGGTATCAGTACGGACAACAGCATGAAGGATGATTCTGGTTCCTTCGAATACCGTCCCTTAGGCATGGGTCAGTTGGATATGCCTAATGTGATAAAGGCTGCCATAGAAGGTGGAAGCCAGTGGCTATGCGTGGAACAGGATGAGCCTTGTGAAGGTCTCTCACGTCTGGAAGGCGTATCTAAGAGTACGGATTATCTCCGTAGCTTGGATTTGCTGTAAGGTGATTCATCGCCACTTCTTCAATACGAAAGTGGGATGAACTCTGAAATAGATACCAAAGGATAAGTTGAATTCATTGCGTTGTGGAAGCCACGTTTCGTAGGCTTCCACTTCTGCTCCACATACATAGTCGTGGGCAAACGTGTAATGATAATCTGCGCGTAGGTAGGCAGTGTGCATACGGCGATAATTAGTGGCATCCTTCAGACTTAGGGTAGAGAAGAAGGGATTGCCATACAAACTGACAAAATGCTTTGGTACATAGTAGTACCCCGCTCTCAGTCCTAAATGATTCCAAAGGTTGCCATGCACAGTACCATGTAATGCATATCCAGTATCAAAGGACCATAGATTGCCGCTTTGTTGCCAGCAACCTAATAGATTGGCTTCGGCACCAACTTGCTTGAGCGTCTTTTTCTGATAGTTGTATCGTACACCGAAGCCCAAACTACCGTTGCATATTGTTTGTACTCCCAGATGAGTGGTGTCTTGCTCTCCTCCTCTGTGTTGGATGACCACTTGCATCGGTGTGTAGAAATGGCATTTGTTTTGATTGCTGTTGTACATCCAACGCCAGTTACCTCCTACCGTGAATGCTTCCTGATGACTGTCCTCTTCGAAGATGTAGCTCTGCCAGTTGACCCATGTATCTGCATGAAGATATGACGTATCCCATATCAATTGTACACCCATTTCAGGATCCTGTGAAAGATTGGTCTCTGTGTTGAATAGCGGTTCGCTCAGTTCGTGATTACTTCCTCCGTAGATATCTCCTAATATCACATTCAGATTCTTGATTTTTCCTTGCACTCTGAACCAAGGGAGAATATGGGCTCCCTTTTGATACTGATTCCCTTTCCATGTTCCGATATCGTGATAGACATAGTTGGGGTATTTGTTGGCTCCATTCAGAATAAAGGCATGTAACCCAGCTTCAATCAGAATGTTCTTCATCGGTACATACCTTAGTTTTGGTTGAACCCAAAGTCCTGGCAATGAATATCCTTTTCTGAGGCATGTATTGTATTCATTATCGCGGAAGAAATCAAGATTGTCTATTTCTACTTTCAGTACCCGTACATCGGCAGTATCAATCTGGTATTCACATTTGGTTAATGCGTCCCACATAGGTGTCTGTCCACTTGTGGGAATTGCAATCGATGCGCATAGTAACACGCTATTGAGCGTGATAAGCCAAGGCTTCATTTTTTAGTACCTTTGTACACAAGATATCCCACGACAGCTGCTCCAAGCAATAGCATGATGACTTTCAGATGTGATGAATATTCGGCCACCGTGGCATCCAGTTGTTCGTATGGCACTACACTTGCCAAGTAATAACCGATGCCTGCCAAAATGCAATTCCAAACGCCTGCTCCCAACGCTGTATAGCAGAGAAAACGTCCCATGTTCATCTTTGCAAGGCCTGCTGGAATACTGATCAATTGACGTACGGCAGGAACGAGACGTCCTACAAAGGTTCCCAAGGCTCCGTGCTCATCAAAATATTGTTCGGCCTTCTGCACTTTCTCCTCGTCAATAAGACAAACATGCCCCAATCTGCTATTGGCGAAGCGATACACCAAGGGCCTACCTAAATAGTATGCCAATAGATAGTTGACAAGAGCGCCTATCAAGGCTCCAATCGTTGCGCACAGGATTACAATGAATACGTTCATCTCTCCTTGGCTTGCTGCAAGATAGGCGGCAGGCGGTACAACTACTTCACTTGGGAATGGAATAAAACTACTTTCGATGGCCATTAGGAGAGTTATGACCCAATAATTGAGATGCTCGAGACACCAGGCAATGAACGGTATAGATTGCATAATATGTATTTTTAGATGTGTTTTTTCTGGAATGCTTTCTTGTCTGTCCAAAAGTGAGACCACCCAGTCTGTATTTCCCAAAGTGGCATCATCAGAGCATAGAACGGCATGAACAGGAAGGAGCATGGATAACCTACTTGTCGTGATGTGTAGCGGAAGCAACAATATGATACTATCACATGAATGAGCCATAATGTAGCCGATATGCCTACGACCCACATATCATGAATGTATAATACAATCATGACAATTGTGAGGATAGTATATGCCAAAGGCCATATAGAACACATTTTTTTCCAAATATGGTAGAGAAACGCATTTTGTGTGTGTCGATTTGCTTCGCAGTCGATAATGCGTTCTTTACGCCATTGTCTTATGTTGGGAGTGTCCTGAAGAATTTCTGCTTTCGGGTCCGTGTTTATGGTACATTCGTTTCTGCGTATTTGAAGGTTTACCATCAGTATCTCTGCGGCGATAGTCAAGTTTGCATGTGAGGCAAATCCGTGATGAGAGAAGAACTTGCTGCGTCGATAGCATAGACAACTTCCGTCAGCCCATGTTGGCGAATGAAACCTTGCATAGGGTAGCCAAAGCATCTGATTCCATAGTTTGTAGAACATTTGCTTGCTTACTCTTTTTCCTGATGAAATGTATTGAGTCATTCCTAATACTACCGATTTGTCGGATGTGCATGAGAGCATCAAACGGCTTAGCCATTTGTTGTTGCAGGGTTGGCAATCAATCTTAGTGAGTACAACCCATTCGAAGGTGGCAGATTTGAATCCAAGTGATAATGCCAATCTGTCGAGGCTGATGTCACGGGCGCTTTCTGGTATGGAAGTGTGGTGTAGATTGGGATAATAATTCTCCAACTCAGAAAGATAGTCCAATGTATTGTCCTTGCTTCGTATATCTACAATTACGACTTCATATCCGATAGAGTATTCTTGTTTTAGGAATAGGGGGAGGTTCTTCCTTAGCAAGTCCTCTTCATTTTGTGTGGTGATGAGAATTGTAGCTGGAGGAAGGTCGTCCGTCTTCTGCACACGTTCCTGTTTCTTGCTGATATTTCCCAAACGTAGGAAATGCAAGTCCAGTATAAGACATACGACACCTGTTACCAAAACAGGAACAAGGGTAATGAACAGAATCATTCGTTATTCGAAATCTTCAGTAGTATAGCTTCCTGGCAATTTGCGACAATTGTATTGGCTTGCCATAATTTCTCCATAGGCGCCTGCTGAACGTATGGCAATCAAGTCTCCACGCTGTGTCTTTGGGAGAGAATAGTTACAGGCAAACGTGTCGCTGCTTTCACATATAGGGCCTACTATGTCATATTTCTCCTCATCGCATGTACTTGAAAGGTTTTCTATCACATGCAATGCATTGTATAGTGCAGGACGTATCAGTTCTGTCATTCCTGCATCTACAATGGCAAACTGCTTAATGGTGCCTTTCTTTACATAGAGGCAACGTGTGATGAGTGAACCGCATTGGCCTGTGACTGCACGCCCAAGTTCAAAATGCAAGTGTTGACCAGGACGTAGCTTCAGGTGGTTGGCGTATGTGTCAAAGTAAGCCTTGAAATCGGGGATAGGGTTCTCGTTAGGATGCTGGTAATCAATGCCCAATCCACCACCCACATTGATATTCTTTACAGTAGGAATATCTAAGGTTTCCAACTTGTCCTGTAGTTCGTTGATTCGATTGCATAACGCTACGAAATCATCCATTTCCAGTATTTGACTTCCTATGTGGAAATGCAATCCTACGAACTCTACGTTTTCCATCTTTTGTGCGATGCGGATGACCTTTTCCATATCCGCCATCTCAATGCCAAACTTATTTTCTGCCAATCCTGTAGTGATGTGGGCATGAGTGTGTGCTCCTACATTGGGGTTGATGCGGAAACTTATGCGTGCCACTTTCCCCATTTCTCCGGCTATTTCATTGATAACCTCTAGTTCGGGAATGCTCTCTACATTGAAATATTGGATTCCTGCAGTAAGACCTAATTTGATTTCCCAGTCAGCCTTTCCTACACCGGCAAATACGATTTCCTCGGCAGGGAATCCTGCGTCCAGACATGTTTGTATCTCACCTCCACTCACGCAATCAGCCCCAAAGCCAGCCTCCATGATATGACGGAGCACTTTTTTGTTGGCATTGGATTTTACTGCATAGTGCAAATGGTAACCTTCATGCTTGTCCGTCTCCTTCTTTATGGACTGCAAGGTGTTATCCAGCAGTTGTGTGTCATAGTAATAGAAGGGCGTTTGGAGTGACTGAAACTTGTCGTATGGGAATGTTCCTTTCTTCATTTGTCCCATATCTTTATGAATGGAACAAAGTGTCGCTCAAGGCTTGTAGCGTACGTTTCTTATCCTCTTTCTGCACGAGGAACGAAATATTGTGACGTGATCCACCATAACTAATCATACGTACAGGTATCTGTCTGAATGCTTCGCTCGCCATTGTCTCGAACCCGATATTGTTTGCACTCAAATCGCCGACAACGCATACGATGACCATTTCTTTCTCAACCGATACAGTACCGTATTTCTTTAGTTCTTCCACTATTTCATTTAGGTGAGCTGCATTGTCGATAGTGAGTGAGACACCCACTTCGCTTGTGCATATCATATCGATACTTGTCTTGTAGATCTCGAATATCTCAAACACTTTACGCAGGAAACCATGTGCCAACAACATTCTGCTGCTCTCTATCTGTATGCATACGATATCGTCTTTGGCAGCTACGGCTTTGATTGTGCCAGGCTGGAAACTATTGTTGATGAGGGTGCCGGGTGCTGTAGGATCCATGGTGTTGAGCAGTCGTACTGGAACACCTGCGAATTTGGCTGGCTGAATGCATGTCGGATGCAAGATCTTTGCTCCGAAATAGGCCAATTCGGCAGCCTCTTCGAAATGCAATTGACGTACAGGTACCGTATTCTCTACTATACGTGGGTCGTTGTTGTGCATACCGTCTATATCCGTCCATATCTGGATTTCTTCGGTTTTCAGGGCTGCACCAATCAGGCAAGCTGTGTAGTCACTGCCACCTCTCAGCAAATTGTCTATTTCGCCATACGCATTGCGACAAATGAATCCCTGTGTAATGTAGATTTTATATCCGGGATTCTCTGCCATAATATTCTGTGACTTATTTGATATATAGGAGAAGTCTGGTTCTGCATTTTTGTCAGTACGAATGATGTCGAGGGCAGACAATAGAATTGTGTTCTCGCCACATTCCTTTAGGTAATTTGTCATCATGTTTGTGCTGATGATTTCTCCCTGTGCCAGGATTACCTTTTCCTCAAATGATGTGAAATGTACCTTTGTGAAACTTCGTAAGTAATCAAATTCTTCGTGTAGGAACTTGGTGGTTGCTTTGCGCCATTCTTCAGTCTTATACAACTCGAATGTATGTGCGATATATTTCTGTTCCAATTTGTTGATTAGTGTATTGGCTCCCTCTGGATTCTTCTTGTATAGATATCCCGAGATTTCCACCAGTGTGTTGGTGGTTCCCGACATGGCCGACAATACCACGATCTTTGTGTCCATGTCACAAGAAATCAATTGAGCCACACTCTTCATGCGCTCTGCGGTACCTACGGATGTACCGCCGAATTTCATTACTTTCATAGTTCTGCTTTATATTTCTTTATCCTGTATGTATTCGTTCTCTTCGAACAAGAGTTCTCCGTTTCTTATTGTATAGACTTGTCCTGGAAATGCATCCAACCATTTCATGTTGTGTGTGCTTAGGATGATGGTGGAATTGTTCTCTCGTCGTATCTTGTCCAGTAGCGACATGATTCGTTCTCCGTTGTCATCATCCAGATTGCCAGTAGGTTCGTCTGCAAGAATTAGCTTGGGAAAATTAAGTATGGCTCGTGCGATGCTGATGCGCTGTTTCTCTCCCCCAGACACTTCGAAGATGTACTTGTTCAGTACGTCTTCCATACCCACCATTTCCATCACTTCTTGAATACGGTTCTTGCGCTTTTTCTTGTCTGTCCAACCGGTGCAACTCAGTACAAAGTCCAGGTTTTTTCTGATATTTCTATCGGGTAACAATTTGAAGTCTTGGAAGACAATACCTAATTGCCGCCTCAAGTCTGGCAACTGTCTGGAATGGATTTTCCTCATATCAAATCCCAACACATCTGCTTTTTCCCCTTCACAGGGAAGCTCACCGTAGATGGTCTTCATCAGACTCGTCTTGCCGCTTCCTACCGCACCAGTCAGATACACCAAGTCACCTTCATGTAACTGCATGTTTACATTCTCCAGTACGCAATGGTCGTCCTGATAGATGTCTATATTCCGGTAGTCCAGTATCATAGTTCTTCTTTAGTGTTTCTTCCACCCTGGCGCATGGCGCTCAGCCAGTTCGGCTGCCATTTGCTCGATACGTAATCCTTTGCTCGTCAACAGTACAATCAGGTGGTACAGCATGTCCGATCCTTCGTATATCATTCTCTCGTTCGTGCCGTTTGTGGCTTCGATAACCAGTTCGAGTGCTTCTTCTCCTACTTTTTGTGCCATGCGGTTCAATCCATCGCGGAAGAGTGAAGTTGTGTAACTTCCCTCGGGCATTTCTTCATGACGCTTTTCGATGAAATTGTTCAGTTCGGTGAGGAATAGCAGAGGGTTCTTCTCGTTCTTTTCTCCCCAACAAGTATCTGTGCCGGTATGGCAAACAGGTCCATCGGGATGCACGTAGATAAGCAATGTGTCATTGTCACAATCGTTCTTGATTTCTACCACATGCAGGTAGTTGTTGCTTGTCTCTCCCTTTGTCCATAGAGTCTTGCGCGTGCGACTATAGAAGGTCACCAACCCCGTTTCTATTGTCTTGTCGTATGCTTCCTGATTCATAAACCCAAGCATGAGCACATTCTTTGTCTCTGCATCCTGAATGATGGCTGGTACCAACCCACCACATTTTTCGAAATCTATAGTCATAATCGTACGTTAATATTTTCTTCTTTTAGATATTGCTTCAGTTGGGGAATTCCTATTTCTCCAAAATGGAAGACACTTGCTGCCAAGGATGCATCTGCATGTCCTAAGGTAAATGCGTCCCGGAAATGTTCCATTGCTCCCGCTCCGCCCGACGCGATTATAGGAATGGTGAGTTCTTCCGATAGACGATGAAGTGCCTCGTAGGCAAATCCTGTTTTCACTCCGTCATGATCCATGCTGGTGAAGAGAATCTCGCCCGCTCCACGGTCATTGGCTTCGCGTGCCCACTCAAAGAGTCCTCTTTCAGTAGGGATGCGTCCTCCGTTGAGGTAGCATGTCCATCCGTTTGCATCCAAGTGTGCATCGATAGCCACTACGCATACTTGGCTACCGAAATGGCTGGTGATTTCATCAATCAGTTCAGGACGTCTTAGGGCGGCACTGTTGATGCTCACTTTGTCAGCTCCCGCTGCTAATAGTCGTTCTACATCTTTCAATTCGCCTATACCACCACCGACAGTAAACGGTATGCTTATCTCGGCTGCAACCCTTTGTACCATGTCCGTGAAAGTCTTTCTTCCTTCGTGGCTGGCTGTGATGTCTAAGAAGACCAACTCATCTGCTCCCTGCTCACTGTATGCATGTCCCAATTCAACTGGATCTCCTGCTTGGCGCAGGTTGACAAAGTTGGTTCCTTTTACAGTTTGCCCATCTTTTACGTCCAGACAAGGTATGATTCTTTTTGCTAACATGACTGTTTCTTTATGAGAGTGAGAACCTTTTGGCGAGTTCCTTCATGTCTATTCGTCCTTCGTAGATAGCCTTCCCGAATACAACAGCTGGGATATGTGCTTCTTCGAGTGCCAGAATGTCCTCCATTCCGCTTACTCCTCCGCTGGCAATTAAGTGGCAGGATGGATGCGCTGCCATCACCTCCTTGTAGAGTTCGATGGCGGGTCCCTGCAACATGCCGTCTTTGCTTATTTCCGTGCACAATACATTCTTGGTCCCTGCTTTCATGTATCGTGTCAGGTACTCGGTCAGCATCACATTGCTATCCTCTTTCCATCCGTTGATGCTCACACGTCCGTTGCGGACATCGGCTCCCAATATCAGTCGGTCAGCACCATATTGTTCCAACCATTCGAGGTATGTTTCTGGTTGGGTGATGGCGATGCTGCCTGCTGTTACCATCGAGGCACCTGCTTCGTAGGCTTTGTCGAGATCGTCTTTTGTCTTTACGCCCCCACCGAAATCTACTATGAGTTGTGTGTTTCGTGTGATGGAGCGCAGGGTGGCATCGTTCACTACATGCTTGCTCTTTGCTCCATCCAGATCTACCACATGCAGGCGTTTGAAACCTAATTGTTCAAATTCCTGTGCTATGCTGGCTGGATCGTCTGCATACACTTTTTTTGTGTCGTAGTCTCCTTTTGTCAGACGTACACACTTCCCGTCGATGATGTCTATCGCTGGAATCAGTTCTATCATAGGTCAAGAAAGTTCTTTAAGATGCGTTCGCCCACACTTCCACTTTTTTCGGGATGGAATTGCGTGGCATAGAAATTGTCATGATGAAGTGCAGCGCTGAAGGGTAAAATATACTCCGTGGTAGCAATGGTCTGATTGCATACAGGTACATAGAAGCTATGCACAAAATAGACAAACTCATTGTCGGAGAATCCCTTGAATAGTGGACTGCTCACTTCTGTCAGTTGGTTCCATCCCATGTGGGGAACTTTGTCCTCGTGTCGTTCTGGTATGAAACGTTTCACTTCCGCGTCAAAGATGCCTAAGCAATCTGTGTTTCCTTCTTCCGAGTGACGGCACATTAGCTGTTGGCCGATACAGATGCCTAAGATGGGCTGTTTCAGGTTGCGGATTACCTCATCCAGCCTGTGTCGCCTCAGGTATTGCATTGCATTGCTGGCTTCTCCCTGTCCTGGAAAAAGGACCTTGTCGGCAGTTGCCAGAGTATCTGGGTCATCAGACAATATCGGATCAACTCCCATCCTTTTCAGTGCATGGATTACGGAGTAAATGTTCCCTGCATTGTATTTTACTACAGCTACTTTCATGTGTTATTCCTATACAGGCTGCAAAGGTACGATTTTTTTTCGGAACTCACAATTCATGTTTCACAATTTTCATTCCAATGGTATGGCTACCAGTCTCATGTAGTCTTTCAGATGGTAGAGCCAGTTTCCCATTCCGTTTTGGGAATCAGCAATGAGGAGGATGGTTTGTCGCCCGTCTTGTAGTTTTGGGCCGAGGCACATCCCTTCGTAGTTGGCAAGGTTCATTTTCCCTATTCGTAAGCGTGTCGTAAAGGATGTGATAAGTTCCTTTTGCAAATACATTTCTTCCTTCACATCTGCCATGGGCGTGTTCAAGGAGACAGGTGTGGCTCTCTTGGGATCTACCATGTAGAGTTTTATTCTTACCCTGCTGCCATATTCCTTTCTTGGAAAGCATCCTTCGCGTTCCATTATTATCAGTCGCCCATCATCCAATGCTATGATGGAAGGCACTCCATGGATGCTGATGGCCTTTCGTGAATGTTCCTTGGGCGTATCCATACAATAGACATACGATGTCACAGGGCGTAGCGAGTCATCGAAGGCTACGAGTCGTAGGTGGTTCCGTACCTCTGTGTCCCTGCATGAGGATTGTGGGCCATCGGCTGGTAGGGTGGATTCAGTTGTCGTCCAAAATCGTTGTTGCACTGCATTGTAGCTTAATGCCTCGAATCCCAAATTGAACGTGATGTGCTCTATGTTCATGCACTCTGGAATCTGTAGCTCTCGTCCTGTGGGATTACCCTCCATTGTGTATTCCAGAATGCGCTGGTCTTTCTCGCCTGTTACGAATATGGTATGTTGTTCTGGAAAATAGGCTACTCCTTCGCAGTCGCGATAGGTGAATGTGTTACCGTTTCGACGTTTTGTCATTCCCATGGGTTCTTCCATCGAGGCATGACGTATTTTCCCCTTCACGCTGTCGATTTCCAGTGTCAGGTACTTGAAACCATCTACCTGTTCCTTGTCATCTACGACAGCATATAGATTGTCGTGGATATGCGTAATTCCACTGTAGTTGCCGGGAAGGATGCTCCACATCCCCAATACGACTTGATGAATAAATCCCATGTTCTTATGCTTCTTGTACGCGGAATACGATACGGAAAGACCCTTCGTTGTAACTGGTACTGGTGATGCGGAAGGTGCCTATTTCCCGTGTGGTGGAGACATGAGTACCTATACATGGACACACGTCGTAGTCGCCTATCCTTACCAGTCGTAGTGTCTCACTTGCATCCTGTGGCAATTTATCCAGCTTTACATCTGCTGGTATCTGCTCTCGTGTTACATATTCGTAGGTCACAGGTAGGTCTTCGGCTATCAGCTGGTCCATTTTCTTTTGGATTTCCTGAATTTGTGCTTCAGTAGGACACTCGTCCAGCTGATAGTTTATCTTGGATTTCTTGCGTTCTATATGTGCATTCTTCGATCGTTCACATCCAAACATGCGTACCATAGTCTGATTTAGCAGATGCTCTGCCGTGTGTGCAGGCGGAAACTCTGCCTTGTTATGCTCGTTCAGTACTGGTTCCTGTTCCATACTCATTAGTTGTTGTTTTGGTTGATAAGATAGATTTTCTCACACATACTACGTCTTATGTTTTCTTGTGCCACTTCTGTTTGCATTAGGATTGGGAGCGGGCGTGAATCCTTTTCGTTTATGCTGCATACCAGATTGAAATGTTGGGGTAGGGTATTGTCCTTGTCATCAATTGCCCCCGAGAAGAGCCAGACGGGAATGTTTCTTGTTTGGCATCGCTTTAGGACTCCGTATGGAACTTTTCCCATCAGTGTCTGGTGATCCGATTTCCCTTCGCCCGTAATGACCAATTCGGCTTTTCGGATGGCTTCGTCGAAATGGATGAGGTCAAGCACGATGTCTATGCCGGATTTTAGTCCGGCTTTCAGGTAGGCCCGCATTCCATATCCCAGTCCTCCAGCGGCTCCGGTGCCTGCCTGTAGTGCTATGTCGGGGGATGCTATTCCAGCCTTCTCTGTTTCGTGTGCAAAGTCTCTGAGCCGTTTGTCCAGTGCTTCCACTTGCTCTGGTGTGGCTCCTTTCTGAGGGGCAAAGATGTACGAGGCTCCGTTCTTTCCATAGAGAGGGTTCCTTACGTCACATGCCACGGTGAATTTGCACTTTCCCCATGTGCTGTTCTGGATATTCCATCCCTTGTCGAAGAATCCCATGTCCTGTAGAGCCGTGAGCATACCTTTCCCCCCGTCGCAGGTGGCGCTTCCTCCTATTCCCATCACGATTTCGTTACATCCCCTTCGCAAAGCGTCGATAATCATCTCTCCCACTCCATATGTGGTGGTGAGCATCGGATTGCGTCTTTCTTTGGGTACGAGAGTCAGTCCACTTGCTGCAGCCATTTCCATATAGGCAGTCTTGCCGTTCTGTGTGATTGAATAGCAGGCAGTGATCTTTTCCATTAGTGGGCCGTGTACATCCACCTTGACGTGCGTCGTGTCTGTGATGTGTTGTACACAGGTTACCAATCCTTCCCCACCATCACTTAGTGGCAATTCAAGTATCTCTGCGTCCTCTATGGCTTCTTGGATGCCCATGGCTGCTGCATGACATGCTTCCCGTGCTGTCATACATCCCTTGAACGAATCAAACGCAAGCACTATCTTCATGTCTTTCGGCCGTAGAGGTGGGGCTGGCGCATCAGTATAGGGTCAGGTATTCGTAGGTGTTGCCTACTGCTTTCAGGTATTGTTCGAAATCCTCTCTGCGTATGACTACCGTACCTCGGCAGTCGTTGGGGTGGAAACTGAGTGCTTTGGCTTCTTGCAGATTGGCATCGAGGAATAGGTGTACATGGTTTTCCTTATCGTTGATCAGTCCGAAGGGTGATACACTTCCTGGCTCCAGTCCTAAGTATTTCATCATTCTTTCTGCAGAAGCGAAGGATAGTTTGCCACAGGCAGGAAGGCCTTGCCGTTGAAGAGATTCCTTCAGTCGTGCCTCCAGGTCGTGTATGTCTAAGTCGTGGTCGCAATGGAAGCATACCAAGTAGTGCTTGTTTCCCTTGTGATTTCTCAGGAAGATGTTCTTGCAGTGAATGCTCCCGTCATCTTTCCACCATCTTTTGGCCTCCTCGATGGTCTTTCCCTCGGGGTGGTTGTAGCAGGTGAATGGGATCTGATGTTCCTGCAGATAGTTCAGTACGGTTTCTTCGCGTGTCATAGGGGATTATACCTTCATCACGGGGTCGCAACTCAGTTCGATGCCCAACTTCTTGAATATTTTTCTATCTACCTCGCTCAGCATTGTGGTGGAGTGTACCTGGCATCCCATCAACTTGGGTAATTGTTTCAGCGCCTTCTCGCAGTTCTCATCGTGTGTGCTCAGTACAGAGAGAGCCACCAGTACCTCGTCGGTATGTAGGCGTGGATTTTTGCCTTTCAGATAGGATATCTTCGTATGCTGGATAGGTTCTATCATATCCTGTGGGATTAGCTTCACGTTGTGGTCGATGCCTGCCAGGTATTTGGTGGCATTGATCAGCAGGGCTGCACTTGCACCCAACAGGGGAGTGGCCTTGGACGTGATGATATGTCCGTCTTCCAGTTCAATAGCCGAGGCGAATGCACCGGATTCCTCTCGTTTCAGTCGTGCGGCCGTGGTGGTGCGTCGGAAGTCCGTGGTGATTTTAGCCTGCTGCATCAGCAGTTTTATCTTGTTCACCTCGTTGTCGTTGCAATCTCCTGTCGCCAAATGATTCAGGGCTGTGTAGTAGCGTCGTATGATTTCGTCCTTGGCAGCATGGCAACATATCTCGTCGTCGCTGATGCAGAATCCCACCATGTTCACTCCCATGTCCGTGGGTGATTTGTAGGGATTCTCGCCGTAGATACCTTCAAACAGCGCGTTCAGTACCGGGAAGATTTCTATGTCGCGGTTGTAGTTGATGGCTATCTTGTCGTATGTCTCCAGGTGGAAGGGGTCTATCATGTTCACATCGTTCAGGTCGGCTGTGGCAGCTTCGTAGGCGATGTTCACGGGATGCTTCAGGGGGAGGCTCCATACGGGGAAGGTCTCAAATTTGGCATATCCAGCCTCGATACCTCTCTCGTGTTCCTGATACAACTGACTCAGGCAGACTGCCATCTTGCCACTTCCGGGTCCTGGTGCTGTAACGATGACCAGGGGGCGTTCCGTCTCCACATAGTCGTTCTTGCCGAATCCGTCTTTCGAATCTATCAGAGCTACATTGTTGGGGTAACCCTCTATGGTGTAGTGATAGTAGGTCTTTATGCCGAGTCGTTCCAGTCGGTTGTGGTACAGGATGGCGCTGTTCTGCCCGTTGAAGTGGGTGATGACTACCGAACCTACCATGAACCCTCTGTTCTGAAATTCGTTCCTCAGACGTAGTACATCCTCGTCGTAGGTGATGCCCAAGTCCTGCCTCATCTTGTTCTTTTCGATGTCGATGGCGCTGATTACGATCACTATCTCTGCACTATCCTGCAATTGCTGTAGCATTCTCAGCTTGCTGTCGGGCTGGAATCCAGGTAGTACTCGGCTGGCGTGATAGTCGTCAAAGAGCTTTCCTCCCATTTCCAGATAGAGTTTGTTTCCAAACTTGGCGATACGCTCCTTGATGTGCTCAGATTGTATTCTGAGGTATTTGTCGTTGTCGAATCCTTGTTTCATAATGTGTGCAAAAGTACAAAAAAAAGCAATAATGGAGATGTCTTGTCGCTTTTTTTTGGAGAAAATACGTACCTTTGCATCGAGAAAACAAGAAAGTAAATGCAACATATTAGGAATTTCTGCATCATCGCCCATATTGATCATGGCAAGAGTACCCTGGCCGACCGCCTTTTAGAGTTCACCAATACCATCAAAGTGACCGAGGGTCAGATGCTCGACGATATGGATCTCGAGCGTGAGAGAGGTATCACCATCAAGTCCCATGCCATACAGATGGAGTATATGTATCAGGGGGAGAAATACGTTCTCAATCTCATTGATACTCCGGGGCATGTCGATTTCAGTTACGAGGTGAGCCGTAGCATTGCCGCTTGCGAGGGCGCCCTTCTCGTGGTGGATGCCACTCAGGGTGTGCAGGCACAGACAATCAGCAACCTATACATGGCTATCGACCATGATTTGGAGATTATTCCCATTGTCAACAAGTGTGATATGCCCAATGCTATGCCCGAGGAGGTGGAAGATGAAATAGTCGATCTCATAGGCTGCAAGCACGAGGAAATCATCCGTGCAAGTGGCAAGACGGGTTTGGGTGTCGAGGATATTCTCAATGCAGTGGTAGAGCGCATCCCTCATCCCCAGGGCGACGAGAATGCACCTCTGCAGGCTCTTATCTTCGATTCTGTCTTCAATTCCTTCCGTGGCGTGATTGCCTATTTCAAGATAGTCAATGGTAGCATCAACAGCGGAGACCTGGTACAGTTTATCAATACGGGTCGCGAGTACAAGGCGGATGAGATAGGCGTACTGAAGATGGATATGGTACCTCGTAAGTCGCTTCATTGTGGCGATGTAGGTTATATCGTCTCGGGTATCAAGACGGCTGTCGAGGTGAAGGTGGGTGATACGATTACTACCGTGGATAATCCCAATAAGGTGGCCATTGCTGGTTTCGAAGAGGTCAAGCCTATGGTCTTTGCCGGTGTCTATCCTATCGAGACGGAGGACTTCGAGAACCTTCGTGCCAGTCTCGAGAAACTCCAGCTCAACGATGCAAGTCTCACCTTCCAGCCCGAGAGTTCCGTAGCCTTGGGCTTCGGTTTCCGTTGCGGCTTCCTCGGCCTTCTCCACATGGAGATTATCCAGGAACGTCTCGACCGTGAGTTTGATATGGACGTCATCACTACTGTTCCCAATGTTTCCTATCTCGTCTATGACAAACAGGGCGAGGTGCGCGAGGTGCATAATCCTGCAGGTATGCCCGATCCTACGCTCATCGACCATATCGAGGAGCCTTATATCCGTGCCAGCGTCATCACTACCTCCAATTACATCGGCCCTATCATGACGCTCTGTCTCGGTAAGCGTGGCGAACTGCTCAAGCAGGAATACATCAGTGGCGATCGTGTGGAACTGCAGTATTCACTTCCCTTGGGCGAGATAGTCATCGATTTCTACGACAAGCTCAAGTCCATCTCCAAGGGCTATGCCTCCTTCGATTATCATCAGGATGGATTCCGTCCTTCCAAACTTGTCAAACTGGATATTCTCCTCAATGGAGAGCCCGTTGATGCCCTCAGTACGCTCACTCATGTGGATAATGCCGAGAACTTCGGACGTCGTATGTGTGAGAAGCTGAAGGAACTACTTCCACGTCAACAGTTCGATATTGCCATCCAGGCTGCCATTGGTGCCAAGATTATTGCCCGTGAGACGGTGAAGCAGGTGCGCAAGGATGTCCTTGCCAAGTGCTACGGAGGTGACGTGAGCCGTAAGCGTAAACTGCTGGAGAAGCAGAAGAAGGGCAAGAAGCGTATGAAGCAGATAGGCAACGTACAGGTGCCTCAGAAGGCCTTCCTTGCTGTCCTGAAGTTGGATTGACGCGGAGATAGCATTACTGCCTCATCAGTTATTTTATCGGCTCCAGATGCAACATTACGTGTGTCATGGAGCCGAATTCTTTTTTCAGTTCCTTTTCTATCAGACTTGCATGGTCGTGTGCTTCGGCCAAAGGCATATCTCCCCGCAGTCGCAAGTGCATTTCTATGGCCATACGGTTGCCTATCTTGCGTGTACGCAGGTGGTGTATGTCACATACCTCTGTGTCCCTGCCTACGATATGCTGGATGTGTTCCTTTACGTCGGCTGGCAGGCTCTTCTCCAGGAGTTCGTCCGAGGCCTCTGCCATCAGTTTCAGGGCCGTCACCATGATGAATATGCTCACCACCACCGCTGCTATGGGGTCCAGTACCGTCCATTGCTTTCCCAGGAAGATAGCGCCTCCGATGCCTGTCAGCGTGCCTATCGAGGAGAGAGCATCGCTCCTGTGATGCCATGCGTTGGCTATCAGGGCTGGGGAATCTACCTCCTTGCCTACCCAATGTGTCCATTGGTACATCAGTTCTTTCATCAGGATGCTTACTGCGGCAGCCCATAGGGCGATGCTTCCCGGGCTATCCAGCGTCTTTCCGTGCATAAAGTCCCATATCTTCTCTATGCCGCTCCATCCCAATAGTAGTCCTACTCCAAGCAGAGCCATTCCGATGAGTTGGGTGGCCAATGTCTCGTATTTGCCGTGCCCGAAGGCATGATCCTCGTCCTCGGGCTTGCTACTCACCCGGACAAAGATTACTACTATCACGTCTGTGATGAAGTCGCTGAGCGAATGTACAGCATCCGCTATCATTGCTCCCGAATGTCCTGCTATACCCGCTACAAACTTGAACACGAGTAACAGCAGATTCACGATACTGCCTGCTATCGTCACTCGGTAGATTTTCTTTTCCCTTGTCTTCATTGTATATCTCCTTGTCTTGCCGCTATGCCATGTGCGGCTACATATCCCATCGTCCAAGCCGCCTGTAGGTTGAAACCTCCTGTCACGGCATCTACGTCTGTTGCTTCTCCTGCAAAGAAGAGGCCCGGATGTTCCTTTGCTTCCAGTGTCTCGGCATGTAGGTTGCTCAGGGCGACTCCTCCGCAGGTGACAAACTCCTCCTTGAATCTGTTCTTGCCCGTCATGCGATACACATCGTTGGTCAGCACGTTCGTCAGTCGATGGATATCCTTGTCCGTCATGGCTTTCCATCGCAGGTCGTCCTGTAGGCTTGCCCTGGCTATGAGATGTTCCCATAGGCGTGAGTGAAGCGCTTCGGGATGTATCGTGGATAGTTTCTTCTCAGCGTGTCTGAGGCATGTATCACGCAGGTAGTTGCGTAGGTCTTCTTCCTCGTCCTGTACCCATCGTATGCTGATGTCGCCCTGATAGTCCCGTTCGGCAAATTCCTTGGCTGCTACCGAGGAGAGTCTCAGTACGGCTGGCCCACTCACACCCCAGTGTGTAATCAGCAAGGGGCCTTCCCCTTTTGCCTTGGTGCCTGTCAGGGACACCTTGGCATGTGTCACCACGATGCCCATCAGCGTCCTCAGTTGTGTGTCTTCGATACAGAAAGAGAAGAGGCTCGGGCGTGAGGGCTCCATCTTCAGCGGAATTGTTTTCAGTAGGCTGAATCCTGCCTCCGAGGGTTGTCCTCCTATGGATATCAGGACATGGTCGGCCAGAAAGGTCCTGTCAGCCGTTTCCACGCGATATCCGTTTCCTTCGTGCGAGATACTATTTACCTTGCTGTGCGTGTATAGATTTATTCCGTGCTGTCGTATCAGCCGTGTGAGTGTGCCCACTATTTCCATCGCGTCCTGGGATAGGGGAAACACACACTGGTCCTCCTGTGTGATGAGGCTCACCCCCTCGCGTTCAAACCATTCGTAGGTGTCCCTGTGAGAGAATCGGTGGAAATGCCTTTTCATCAGCCTGTGTCCCCGGGGATATACCTGCTCCAGGCTCTTCACCTGGGCAAAGGAATTGGTCAGGTTGCATCGGCCTCCTCCCGTGATAGCCACCTTGGCAAGCGGTTTGCTGCTTTTCTCCAGCAGCACCACCTCCATGTGGGGGCAGAGGCGTTTCAGTTCGATAGCTGCAAAACACCCTGCAGCTCCAGCACCTACTACGATGGTTCTCATCTTTTCTGTTTTTCCTGCAAAAGTAAGGACTTTCGTTGATACGGACAAAGAAATATCGTGTTTTCCTATCTTTCTCCTGCCGAAAAGGAAAGCCCCCGACTATCACGGCAGGATAATCGGGAGCAATTCAGATTGGATAGGTACAGTCCTTTAGTCGCCGTAGCCGTCGCCGCCCGTATTGGTGCCACCTCCTGTACTGGTTCCACCTCCTGTGTTGGTGCCACCGCCACCTGTATTGGAACCACCACCGCTGGTGCTGCCCGAGGGCAGGGTGACTACGCCTTGGGCGTTCATGTACTTGTAGATGACCTGACGGATGTTGCTCAGGCCCATCTGCTTCTTCAGGCTCTCGGCCTCCTGATAGGCACTCGTGCCATTGGCTCCATTGGTGGTGGAAGGCTTGTTGGCAATGAGCCAGGTGTTCACGTGAGTCAGTGCAGTCTTGAAGGCCTGTTGCTGAGTCAGTTGGCTCTGAGTAGCCTCACCCGTGAAAGGGTGGCATATCTTGCCAGTGAACATCTTGCCCGAGGTGCTGTTCAGGGTGATGTACGTGTCCGAATGGCTGCATACCTTGCCGGACATTCCCTTGATTACGTCGATAGGAGTAATCTTCATAGTTTTTTTACTCAAAGCCGGGGCTTGCTTCTTCTTACCCCAACCATTTATATCCCGTTGAGTACGGTTCATGTAAATTTTTATCCATCTTCTGGCCTTGTCCTCACCCTTCGGTAATCCTTCGATAGCCCTTCGATAGCCTTTCGATAGACATCCTCGGTGCGCGCTTCCTGATTTTGTCCTGATTTTTCCAGGAGAGGGTTTCGCCTTCTGATTTCGATGCAAAGTTACGGCTACTCTCCTTGGCACTCGGACGATTCCATACGTTGCGTGCGATTCGAGGACATTTCCCCCTCATGGCTCTCCCAGGTACTGGATAATCAGTCGTATTTCACGTGGTGAGAACCATTTCGAGGTCTTCTGATACCCCTCTGCCTCGAGTGCCTTGCAAAGGGGCTCACATCGGTTGATCCATGCCATCAGGCGATTTACTGCCGAATGTGGATTCTCCGAGGTGGGGAAGTAGCACAGGGAAAGTTCCTTCTTGCTGTAGGAACGTATCACGAACGTATCTTTCATGCCTCAGTCCTCCTTCCTTTTCGGCTTGTTGTACAATCCCCTGCGTACAGGATTCACGATGCGATACACATTGCAGAACTGGCTCAGCATACGTTGTGCCGTACGTTCTGGAATCTTCAGGGACTCTGCCGCCTCGATGAAATCCGATGTCAGGAAGTCACCCTCCGGAAGGGCGTTATACACCTTCAACTCTTCCGCTTTCAGCTTGATGCCTTTCCGTGCAAATGGATTGTCATCCTCCTTGGCAAGGATGGCATACACACGGGCCGTATGATTGATCAGGCATCCCATGATGGTCATGGCCGTAAGGAAATCGCGATCGTCACAAACCAAAGCATTCTCTACATCACGGAAAATAGTACTTGGGTCGGGATTGGATGTATCGCACGTTTTCTGCCATTCGTCCAGACGACGAAGCGTAGTCAGAATCATGGCATAGCGGAAACACTCGAGTGCCATACGGAAGATAAAGGCGCGGATGCCCTTGCCCAGCATCTTGAACTGTTCGTGAAGCATACCGCGGTACGTCTCAATGAATTCATGCTGCTGACTCTGGCTCATCACAAACTGGATAGGATGACCGGTACGCATCTGCATGGCATGATAGAGAGGCAAGAGGTCATTACCCAATTTCTTGTAGGTATCCTCCAGCGGCTTATCACTCATGGCAAATACATTGTGGAAATCTATATCCTCATCAGGTAACTCCAGGAAGAGGAAGCGACTGCCCAGGCCATTCTCGAACGTGGGGAAGAGCGAAGGCAGCTGTCCATGCGTGCATGTAAGAAAGATGGACAGTCGGGGTTCTTCGATGTCGATGTGGATCTTGTCTGTCACACGGCTCATGCTGAGCGACTCATGGTGGTGAGCCTTGCGCATGAGGTCGCTGTAGTTGCCATAGTCGCTATTCAACATATTGGATGTTGTGTCGGCTTCTGTCTCGAACATAATGCCCCAACCACCATTGGCATCTATGGCGCGATATACAGCCGACGAAGAACTGTTGCCAGGTACGAAAGGATCGAGGTACTGAGGTTCCTTTGGTACCGCGCAACGTTCCTTTTTGCCCTTGTTTTCCCATGCTGCCATGTTAGCCTCATACTCCATCTTCTCGGCCTCATACTTGCGACGCATCTCTGCCTTTATGGGATGGAGTAGCATCCTGCAGTATTTGAGGTTACTCTTGCTGTTGCCGGCAACAGAGAACACGATGTTGTAAATAGGAGCAAATACTCGATGTCCATCGTAGATGCCGTAGATGCCACTGCGTTGCTCGGTCGAACCGTTGGCTCCACCCATCAATCCGCTCACTGCGTTCAATGCACCGATAAGTTGTCCGTCGCATTTGGCAGGTTCCTTGCCGTGAAGGTCCATAATGGTACGGGTGAAACCTACCATATTCTCCAAGTCGAGTTTGTCAGAGAAGGTGTAGCCATTGCCTCGGGTGGAAGCGTTTTCCGCCACTTCCGCCATTACGCCATCTGCCATCCCGTTATCCAAAATACCAGAAATAGTACTTTTTCCCACTTTTTCTATATTTATGGCACTTGGCGCATTGGCGTAAGTGGCGGAAACAGTTTGAGCGGATGGATGCGCCTTGCCGAACTCCGAGATGTCAATACCCGCCTCCTTTGCCATCTGGAAGAAAGTCTTGATGGTCACTCCGGAACCCTTGCCTCGTAGGCAGGCAGTATATTGCTTGTCGCACTCCGTCGGATTATAGCAGCTGTTCATACGGCTCAGGTCGTGGTAGATGCTTCGGCCATCCTCGCTCAAACCGTCAGCCAGGGCAAAACCGAGTTTCAGCCAGTTCTCGTAACCGCAAGTGATGTCGATGACTCTGCTCACGATTTCGGCGGAAATAATTCGTACCTGAGTCTTCGTGTCATTACCATGGATGCTCTTGTCGATTTGGTTGCAAAGTTCCAACTGGGAATCCGAATAACTGTTGTCGAGAGCTGCCCATGCTATTGGGTCAAACACCTCGTTGTTGTTAAATGTTGCCATATTGGTAAGCATTAAAATGGACATACGTCCGGTTCTTGTAAAATGATTGGGTTCACATAGCAGTCGCTGTCGTGGGGCAGAAAGCAGGCACGAGAGACGTTGATGCACTGGGCATCCACCTCCATGCGGTAAGCAACTCTGACATAGTTCTTCACAGCACGGAACCACGTCCTGTGGTCGCACTTGCCGAGGTCTATGTCAATCACCCACTTCAGACCGTCACCGCTTGGCGAGGTGAACAGCAGCCAAGTAGTGAAGTAACTGTCGGCTATCAGTTTTTCGCGCAGAGCCCATACCTCGTGGTAGTTGCCTATGTGATCGAAATCGAGGCAAAGCAAACCACTGTGCTGTATCAGGCAGTCGTCCTTGCGATAGCTGAATGTACCGCTGAAGCATACAAAGTCAAGGTGTGTAGCCTTGTACTTGCGCACTTCCTTCTCGTCCGTCTTTCCTTCGCGCACATCTTTTATAATGTTGCGCAGCTCACGTGTACGTTCAATTGCAGCCGGGTCGAGCGTGATGTACTTGTAGATACCCTTCACGTCTGCCGTCATAAATGGAGTTACCGACTGTGCAGGTGCTCGGAAGAATGAGAATCCTCCCGGCATCGTGCTGTTGTTGCAACCTTGCTCCTGTCGTATTTCCGTAGGAGGGGCTGCTAAATTTTCAAATAACTTTTCCATTGTTATTTATGTTTGTTATTATATCTCTTTGGTACGGTGACATTCGAAGAGATTTCCCTGTCACTTTTTATAGTACCGTCATTCCCCAATCAGTGATTTGCAACTCACGTCACGGGTAGTCTATGCAGACATTTCTTTATATGAGAGTCTAATGCTCAATGTGATTGCTCTGAACTAAATAAAAAAAGAACGGTGCAATAACCGATGTTGCTCGGAAATTGCACCGCAAAAGTAGCTGCAGTCTTGGTTAGGTTCAAAACGACCTAACCATACCTAACCAAAACTTTAACACATTTGGGACATTTATTTTACTATTTTTCTGCTGTTTTTAGAAATGTAGTGTTCCTTAGCTTTCTCTCCCATTTGATAGAATACATCAAGGTATGTGTTATATTTCGATTGCAGCGCCTTGTTCATATATGCGGAGTATTGCTTAATCTGTTTGGTATCTAGAAATTCAGCAAATGCATCCATAATACTCTTTAAGGCAGGCTTTTTTCCTTTTTCATCGACGAACAAACCTATTTTATGCATTGACCACACAATTTTGATTAGATCAGTGATTCGATCTTCATTTATTCTAATTCCACTATCTTTTACTTTACGAATGTCCTGAGATTCAACTTTTTCTTTTTCAAATTGAAGTGTTATCTTTTCTTCTTCTGGACAATCATCAGAAAGCATTGAAAATAGGCCATCTTCAATATCTTCGACTAACTGACGTCCTAATCGAGTCAATATAAGGACTTCCTGATTGTTCTCATAGCCATTTTGGATAAACTTCTTTTGATACAATTCTTTCCATATCCGTTCTTCGTAGTCATTACAGTCAATGCCAAAAATATTTTCGCACTTATCGTTATCTCTTGCATATCTTAACAATTCGAACTGGTCAGTGGTAATATCTTTTTCAGCTACCAAACGTCTTATTATGCGTTTTTCTGCAGTATTCATATCATCTAAGGCGGCTTTCCCTTCTGTTCTGATCTTGCTATATGCTATGTCATCTCCTGTCAAAAAATTAGCATTAACCAAGCATTTTTCCTTCAATGTTTTTAAAGACACTTTAAACTGCGCATCTGATAGTCCTGATGGTGGTAATTCGTGATTCTTACCATCAGAAAGGTGCTTCAATGTAATGATTTCGTTTCTTGATAGTCTCATATCTTTTATCAAGGTTTAGTTATTAGAATATTTAATTGGCATTAGTGGACACTAATGGTTTTATACGGAAATAAACATTATCGTCAACACCTCCTTGTAGAACAATACTACTTCGTAATTACGAACACGTTGAATGATTTGGCAGCAATCATTGTGCTGATCGAGTTGCCACCAACGTGCACGGCCTGTTGAATTGGCGTGATAAGGTTTGGCTCGTCGAGGGTGTTCTCTGCATCGAGGTTCTCGCTATGGAAGGTGATGACTTTGCCTTCGGAGATTTCCTTGAGGCCCTTTAGGACAAGCGTGATGGATTGTTTGTGGTCGCTTAGGTTTGCTACCTTGATGTAGATTCTGTCTTTCTCTGCATCGAGTACGGAGGAGGCGTACAGGCCGTTCTGCCCTTCATCGCCTACTACCACACGACCTTCCATTGTTAGGGGTAGTACATGAGTGCCTTTGTAGTG
>DCHV01000069.1:14016-41520 GCA_002314945.1 Prevotellaceae bacterium UBA1743 | reverse complement strand
ATTGCTGCTTTCTCCCGTTGTCTTCTCGCTCATTTGTTGGAATGTAAGTGGTGTTATTTCGATCATCAGGTCTATACGGTCGAGAAGCGGACCAGATATCTTGTTTAAGTATCGGGTGATTTGGCCAGGTGTGCAGACGCAATGCTTCGTGGGATGGTTGTAATAGCCGCATGGACATGGGTTCATACTGGCAACAAACATGAAGGAACAGGGGTAGGATACGTTGTATTTGGCTCGGGATATATTGATTTTCCTATCCTCTAACGGCTGACGGAGGACTTCCAATACAGATCGCTGAAATTCGGGTAATTCGTCGCAAAATAGGACTCCGTTGTGTGCAAGACTAATTTCCCCTGGTTGTGCGTTTTGTCCTCCACCAACCAAGGCTACTTGGGAAATGGTGTGATGAGGACTTCTAAAAGGACGGGTGGCAATAAGGGTGCTATCGCTCTTGAGCGTCCCTGCTACGGAATGAATTTGTGTGGTTTCCAGACTTTCCTGTAAAGAAAGGGGAGGAAGTATGCTGGGCAGACGTTTTGCCATCATGCTTTTTCCGCTTCCTGGTGGGCCTACCATAATCAGGTTGTGACCTCCTGCCGCTGCGATTTCCATAGCACGTTTTACATTTTCCTGTCCCTTTACTTCGGAAAAGTCGTATTCGAAATCACATTGTCGTGCGTAGAACTCCCCTCGTGTGTCAACAATGGTGGGTTCAATCTTCTGAATCGCATTTAAGTGCCCGATAACTTGATTGATGTGTCTTGCACCATATACTTTCAGATTGTTGACGACGGCTGCCTCATGCGCGTTTTGCTCGGGAAGGAAAAGTCCCTCGAAACCTAACTCCCGTGCCTTGATGGCGATAGGTAGGGCTCCTCGGATGGGCTGTATGGATCCATCCAAACTGAGCTCGCCAATCATCATGTATCTGCCGAGCTCTGCTGCGTTTATTCGATCCTCGGTAGCTAAAATTCCTATTGCCATGGGCAAATCGAAACCAGAACCCTCCTTTCGCACATCGGCAGGAGCCAGATTGATGGTGATTTGTCGTGTGGGGAATTGGTAACCGCTGTTTTCAATAGCGGCCATGATGCGTTCGTGGCTTTCCTTTACTGCATTGTCGGGAAGGCCTACGAGTACAAATCTGACTCCACGTGTGGCATTTATTTCGATTGTGACGGCACTGGCGTGGAGACCTTGGACGGAGGCACTAATGACTTTGACGAGCATGTGTCTAAAATAATTTCTTTGGTGGCGGGTTCTATGTCCTTGCTCCAGTCTTTGCCCAAAGCGAGGATTTTCTGATCTTTGTCCAATAAGACGAAGAAGGGTAGTTCTCTGAGGCCTATCTCACGTACTAAGGGGCTACGCCAACATAGGTAGTCGCAAAAACTGGGGAAGGTGACGCTATCGCTTTTCTCCAATTTCTTCAGTGGTTCTTCTTCTACATCCAACGAGTAACTAAGGGGGTGAATCTTTCCCAGGCTCTCCTTTCGAATACGGCGTGCCCGATATAGTGCCGATTGCGAACCGCTTTTCCAAGTTGCCCAAAAGGCGATAAGCATATATTTCCCCTCGTAATCCTTGCTTCCAACGTGACCTGTCAACGTGTCTGGATTCACTATGAGGGAATCTGCTTCGTCTTTTTTCTTTCTGGAAAGATTCCCATTGTTCATTTGTTTGGGAAATAAGGAGGGCCGAATAGTAAGATCGAAATGAGGGAACTTTTTCCCTACTTGTAGTACTCCCTTGCTGCGTACTTCGTCGTAGAGGCGTGCCAACCGAATATCACTGGGTAGTGCCCTGTTGAGGCTGTCGAAAACTTCCATCATCTCTTCTCGCGTCGTCTCCTCGGATTGGAGGAAATATTGTTGGAAGAGGTGTCGGCTCATGGTAAGAGTTGGATGCTGGTAAATGAATTTACGCGCAATATCAATTACATCTCGAGGGGATTTCTGCTCTGCTTCCTTGCGGAAATTTGTGTAGGTTTCATTCTCTTTGTCTCCCTTTACCTCTACACCGTTGAGGTGATGCGCATCTCCTTTAATCTTGACAACTTTACCAGACTGTCCAAATATTACCAACTCTGAAAAATTGGGATAAAGGATATGGTATGTTGCTTCTCCTTCCAATGGAGTGGTGTAGTCGAACTTCCCATTTAGAATGCGTAAAGTGTCAATGCAATCCAATCCTCCATCGTTGCTGTATATAAAGAACTCACCCTGCTCAAGGTGAGCGAAACTTCCTTTCAGACGAAATTGTCCTTTGGAGCCGCTACAACTGAGCAGGGTGAGCGCTATGACGATAAAAGAAAAAGTGTGCTTTTTCAATTATTCGACTTTCAGATTGTTTGTTACTTCACGATGTCCTTGATGGTGCTTTCGTAGTTGGCAAACTCCAAATCCTTGGCAGCGCGAGCAGCCAGAGAAGAGTTCTTCTGGATAGCATCCTTCAGAGAACTTGACAATGTGCCAGTGTCACCTGTACGAGCAGCCAAAACAGCTTTCAAGTAGCTGGTGATAGCGTCTGTGTCCTTTACATTGGCCAATGTGCTCTTTGCGCTTGCATAATCCTTAGCTAAGATTTGTGCCAAAGCAGCAGCATTTGTGTTAACACCCTTCAAGTTCTGAGCAGCTTGAGTGTAGTTACCCTTTGCAATATTCAAGCAACCCATAGCCTCGTTGAAGGTGTTAGAACCGCTACCCTTAGCCAAGAATGATTCAGCAGCAGCGACATCACCACTCTTCAGAGCCAAAATACCCAAGTTGGTGTTTACTTCGCTGGCAGCAGCGTTAATCTTCTTGGAATCGTTCAGATAACTCTTAGCTGTGTTGTAGTCACCATTGTTGATGGCCTGCATAGCCAAATTGTTGGTAGCACGGTAATCGTTGGGATAGTACATGGTCAAAGCCTCATACCATTTCTTCTTTGTGGCCTCGTCCTGAACCAAGGTGTTAGCACCATAAACGAGTTCTTCTACGCTCAAGCAACTTGCGTCTTTGCTGAACTGCTCAACAATCTGCTCGTCGCTGCGGCCGATAACATCGTAGTTTACAATCAAGCGTGCACGGCGCAACTCAGGAAGGATGCCTTCCTTGATGTCGGTATAAACCTCGCTCATATTGCTGATTTGCTGCTCACGCTCTTCGGGATCCTTATACATAGAAAGAACACGCAGAATTACATCCTTGTCCTGGAGGTTGCTCTTGGAAATCAGTTCCTGGAAACCTTCCCAGTCTTCAGCTGTGAACTTAGTATCTACGTCGGCATTCATCTTGATCTTCTTCAACTCCTTCTTCAAGTAGTCGCTGCTGACATTTTGACGTTTCTCGGCCAACTTCTCATTGAAGTCGTACTTACCATCGGGGCTGGCGTATGCGCTTACTTCGATACCCTGAAGAGCACGTGTCTCTTGATCGTCATTGATTTCCTTGAGGATGGCAACCAAATCCTTGATGCTTGCACTCTGCAATTCGCTGGTGCGAAGGGTGGCTACGTTGATGAGGAACTTGATGTTAGCCTCCTGCTTGTGGGCGATGATACGCTGCCAAGCATCGGGAGCAGTAGCACCTGTGATGTTACACATACCGAGCAACTGGCTGGTAGCAACAACACCATAACCAATCTTTACCTCGGGAATCTTTACAGTCTTCTTGCCCTTCTTGGCTTCAAAACGAGCATACAATTCACTGTTTAGCATTGCATCCTCATAAGTGAAGTTGGTCTTCATTGTGTAAGTGCCACCTACCTTGTATTGGATGGTTGTACCATTGCCTTCTACCTTCTCACCCTGGAAAGTTGCGCTTTGGCCTACAGCCTCGCCACCTTCGTACTTCAGAACGGGAATAACAGTAACTTGTGCCTTCTTCTTCATGTACTTCTGAGGGAAGGTTCCATTGATAGTCGCAGGAACTTGACCACCAATAGCCTCCAAAGGAGTAGGCGTAACAGTGAAATTGTCAGAACTCAGCTTGCCGAGTTTGCTGCAAGATGTGAGAGCCACAACTGAGGCGGCTACAATCACAAAACCATTAAGTTTTTGCATTTCAATAATAATTATATAATGTTAATGTTTTGAATTTCGGGCGCAAAGTTACATATTTCTTGTGAATTACAAATTATCCAGATATTTTTTTTTTTTGTTAGTGGGATAAATTCCTCGGATGATGCTCTAGAATTTCTTTCTTCAAGTGTGTTTTGTCCACATGCATGTATATTTCGGTTGTAGCGATGTCTTCGTGCCCCAACATGGCTTGGATGGCACGAAGGTTAGCCCCGCCTTCTAATAAATGGGTGGCGAAACTGTGCCGGAAGGTATGGGGACTGATGTTTTTTCGAATGCCAGCCATTTGGGCATATCGGCGGATATAAATGAAGAGGGAGATTCTGCTTATTCGTCGCCCTCGGCGAGAAAGGAATACATAATCTTCTTCTCCCTCGTTGATTCTAATGCCAGATCTAATGAGGAGCCATCGTTCTATTTCGTTGATAGCTTGTGTGCTTATTGGAACAAGCCGTTCCTTTCTCCCTTTTCCGTGTATTCGTATATAACCTTCCTCCATGAATAGATCACTATTCTTTAATGCGCACAATTCACTAATTCGAAGACCGCAACTATATAGAACTTCGATAATGGTGCGATCGCGTTGTCCTTCGGGGGTATCTATAGGAATCACTTTCTCGATTGCGTCAATTTCTTCCAATGTAAGAACTTCGGGTAAATGCTTCCCTATCTGAGGGCTTTCCATTAGTTCTGTGGGGTCTGTTTCTATTTCTTTCTCGATGAACAGAAACCGATAGAAAGATCGCACTCCACTCAGAATTCGGGCTGTGCTACGTGGCTGGATACCCAAATCCTTTAGCGTCCCAGCAAAATGATCCAATTGCTCCAATGTAACATTCCTGAAGTCAATGCCTTCGTCTGAATAGAAATTGATCAATTTCTGTAAATCCTTACAGTAGGCATCTAAGGTGTTGGAGGAATATGATCGTTCCAATCTCAGATACTGGATATAGCGACGAAGAATGCTTTTGTCGATAATTCCCAGACTATTTAGCTCGTATTTCATGGAAAATATGTATCTTTGTCCCGACAAAAGTATGAAAATATTATGAGAATCCAAATTATCAATGGTCCTAATTTGAATCTTTTGGGCATTCGGGAACCAGAAATCTACGGAAAACGGACATGGGAAGACTATTTGAAAGTGTTGCGTAATCGTTATCCGCAGATTCGTATTGATTACTTCCAGAGTAATTTAGAGGGTGAGATTATCAATAAGATTCAGGAAGTGGGTTTCGATCGTGATGGCATTGTTTTGAACGCCGGTGCTTACACCCATACGAGCGTAGCGATATTGGATGCCATCCGCAGTGTCACAACTCCCACGATAGAAGTGCATATATCCAACGTGCAGCAGCGCGAGGAGTTTCGGCGTTACAGTATGATTAGTAGCGGATGTATGGGTGTGATTTCCGGTTTTGGGCTGGATAGTTACCGATTGGCGGTTGAAGCAATTCTGACGAATAATCGGACAGAATGACCCGAGAGGAGTACATCCTTCAGCATATTGATGCGGAGGGGAATTATTTGCATGCATTGTGGCGAGATACACAATTGAAACTCGCCTATGGCCAAATGGCAAGCGGTCATTTGCAAGGACGTTTGCTGAAAATGCTGGTGAAAATGATTAACCCGAAATATGTATTGGAATTGGGTACGTTTAGTGGATATAGTGCATTGAGCATGGCAGAGGGGCTGTCATCAGGTGCCGAACTACATACTTTTGAGATATTTGACGAACAGGAAGATTTTATTCGTCGATGGTTTGAAGGTAGTGAATATGCATCTTTCTTACATTTGCACATTGGTGATGGTTTGCAACTTGTACCTCAGATGAATGTCGTATGGGACTTGGCTTTTATCGATGCGGATAAAAGGCAATATGTGGAATATTATGACATGGTACTTCCTCGGATGCGAAAAGGAGGGTTTATCATAGCCGACAATACGTTGTGGTATGATCATGTACTCGAAGAAAACCCACGTGAAAGTGATGTGCAGACTCGTGGGGTGAAGGCATTTAATGACATAGTGGCTCAGGATAATCGGGTGGAGAAAGTGATTCTTCCCTTGAGGGATGGTCTCACATTGATTAGAGTTAAATAAAAACAATATAAAGTTATGGAGACAACAAGACAAAATAGGATTGCACGACTTATTCAAAAGGAATTGAGCGACATATTTCAGAAACAGACAAGTGCTATGCGTGGTGTGCTGGTTAGTGTCTGTACATGTCGTATCAGTCCGGATATGAGTGTATGTCGGGCATATCTGAGCGTCTTTCCAAGCGATCGTGCAGCGGAAATCATACAGAATATCAATAAAAACCAACGGCAAGTCCGTTTTGAGTTGGGTAACCGCGTTGGTAAACAATTGCGTATCATTCCTGAATTGAAATTTTTCGTGGATGATTCCCTTGATTATGCGGAACATATAGATGAACTACTCAAGAAATGAAATTTGAGTTTTTCGTTGCTCGCCGCTACCTGTTCAGTCGAAAGAGCCATCATGCTATCAATATCATCAGCGGTATTTCGGTGGTAGGGGTGGCTGTTACAACGGCTGCATTGGTTTGTACCCTGAGCGTATTTAATGGCTTTCAAGATTTGATAGCCAGTCTTTTTACTGCATTTGACCCGCAGTTGAAAGTGTCATTAGTACAAGGGAAGACAGTGCCAGTTGATGATGAAAAACTTCTCAAACTGCAGCAAATGGAAATTGTGCAGGAGTATTCACCTGTGATGGAAGATCAGGCCTTGGTCGTTAGGGAAGGGCGACAGATTGTAGTCAACGTGAAAGGCGTGTCTGACAATTTTAGGGATTTGACAGACGTGGACAGCCTATTGTATGGAGAGGGAGAATTTTTGTTGCATGCAGATAGTGTGGAATACGGTGTCTTAGGAATTCAATTGGCTAGTCAATTAGGAATGGGAACCTATTTTGAGGAACCTTTACAACTGTATGCTCCCAAAAAAGGAGAACGAGTAAATATGGGAAATCCTATGTCTTCGTTCAATCATGCTGAACTACAAAGTCCTGGCGTGGTTTTTATGGTACAACAGAGTCAGTATGATGCTAACTACATTCTTACCAGTTTGTCCTTCGCACAACATCTTTTTGATCAGAAAGGCCGTATTTCGTCCGTCGAGATAAAATTGAAGGAAGGCGTGAACTTGTCGAAAGCAAAGGAATCGATTCGTGAGGTGGTGGGACCATCCTATTCTGTACAAGATCGGTACGAACAACAAGATGATGTGTTCCGCATTATGCGAATAGAAAAATTGATTTCATATCTCTTTCTTACTTTTATCCTTTTGGTAGCTTGTTTTAATATTATTGGATCCTTGTCAATGTTAATGATTGAGAAGAAACAGGATGCTATCACATTGGGAAGTCTGGGGGCGGATGCTCGTCAGGTGGGAAGCGTTTTCATGTGGGAAGGGCGGATGATTAATTTGGCAGGTGCATGTTGTGGTATTTGTCTTGGACTGTTACTATGTTGGTTGCAAGATACTTATGGATTAATTACGATGGGCGGTAGCGCGGGCAGTTTTATTGTGGAATCTTATCCTGTCAGTGTCGATATCGGTGATGTGATCCTGATTTTTGCCACAGTGTTTATTGCTGGTTGGGCGGCTGTTTCATATCCTGTACATTATCTTTGCAAACATATTCTGTAACTGTGTTTGGTTCGCTACCGAATATGGTGGTGAAGGAAAGTTTGACAGCTGCAGCATCGGGAAGACACTCCAAGTGATAGAATGGGACTTGTGATAGCAGATCATTCAATGTTTGACTGATACCATCATAGAGATTCTCATCGTAGGCGAATTCTGGTGGGCATGATGGGTGTATTGCAGCAAAAGCTTGTAGCGTGTTCAGTTTTTCTATTTTGTTATATGGTGCTTGAGAGAGTCGCACACAAGCCGCCAAAGGATATTTCTCGTTTTTGTAACATGGAGTCTTTCCACTCCATGGACTGCCGAATACCCATGGTTTCCCATCGATGATTCTCAGAATAGGGCTATCATCGTTTAGTAGTGCGGTGCCTTTTATGTACTCTTTCCACAATCGTGTATGAGTGCTTTTCCCTGTCCCACTTTCCCCTAAAAAGAGGATGTTACGTTCCTTGTACGTAATAGTACTGGCATGGATTGCAATAGTTTGTAGATGTGTTGTACACATTCCGAAGGCAATCCACAAGATAAATCGCATTAGTCGAGTTGTCGTGGCATCTTCCTTCGGTTGCCACGTGATATATAATGTTTTCGTGCCTGTCTCGCTCCATAATTTTATTGGTTTTTCGTCCTTGGGTTTCATCTCAAAGATGTATCCGTTCTTGTGCGTTCCGAACATACTTTTGATGCCCTCGAAGTCGAAAGTGTATTCCATATTCTCCATGTTAGGGGATTCTTCCTCCTTTATAGTAAAGGCTGCCATGGGGGTACCTTGAGATGAGGCAATAAAAGAATTGAACCCTTGGATATGGTTTACAAGAGAGACCAACGTGTCACCTTTTATGCGAATCCTGTGTTCCGCTATGATGTAGTCTTTGAAAACTTGTTCCATGCTATTCTTTATAGTAACACGACGTAAATATCTGAGTCGATTTTAATATAGATACTCAATTTTCTTTGCAAAGATACACTTTTTTCCTTCGTTCCTCTTCCTTTTTGTGAATTGATAGTAATTTTGTGCTCAAGATAACATAATGAGTGTGTGAAAATATGAGAAAAATAGTAGGAATGGGTGAAACCATAATGGATATTCTTTTCAAGGGAGATCTACCTGTTGCTGCTGTGCATGGGGGCAGCAGTTTCAACAGTGTTGTCAGTATTGGCCGCACAGGCATACCTTGTGCTTTTGTTGGTTATGCAGGTGATGATGTTATAGGTCGAAAGACTGTGAATTTTATGCGTGAGAATGGTTTGGATACAAGTTTCTTTGAATTGCGAAAGAATGAAAAGAGTGCTTTGAGTCTGGCATTTCTCAATGAGGAAGGGGATGCCGATTATACTTTCTATAAGGAAATACCACGTATTTCAGATTCTTGGGAACTTCCTGTAATGAGGCAAGATGACATATTGCTTTTCGGATCCTATTTTGCAGCTTGCGAAGGGATGCGCCCATTGGTAACGAGTATGCTTGAAAAAACAAATAGTTGCAATGGAGTTGTGTATTATGATTTGAATTTCCGAAAGTCTCACAAACATGAACTGGAAATATTACTACCTGTGTTGATTTCCAATTTTCGCATGAGTACCATTGTGCGTGGAAGTGCCGATGATTTTGATGTGATGTTCTCTATGCGGGATCCTCGACAAATATATAATGAGAAAATAAGTCAGTATTGTTCCTTGTTTATTTGTACTGCTGGTGGTGGAACTGTAACTGTTTGCACTCCGAGGGGATGCTATGATTTCCAAGTACCACAAATTCCGAATGTAGTGAGTGCGGTTGGGGCTGGAGATAATTTTAATGCGGGTTTTGCTTGTTCCTTATTTCGGTATGGTATTAGCAAATCAGAACTGTTACGACTTGATGAGGTAGGATGGACTCCTCTGGTAGCCGATGCATGTGCTTTTGCCGGCAACGCATGTCAGCATATAGATAATTATGTTTCTTGCGAATTTGGCCGCTCATACCATGACTTTTTGGAGTAGGATTACGCTTTGTGACATCGTATGAGTAAGTGTGTGTTGTCTTTGTATGTGGTGGCAAACAGATAGGTATCGCCTCCTTCTTTCAATCTTAATTTTTGCCGTAATTTTGTCACGGGAATTGGAAAATTTCGAATCGTAATATTTGCTTTTCGTAAGTCTCCTATCAATATTTTCAAATCTTGTTTTCTGAATGAGGAAGATCCGTCTATTTGGAACGTACGTCCAGGGAAATTTTCTATTCTTTCAGTTCCAATGAAAAGATGACTACATGGATGTAACTTTTCTATCCCGAAAAGACTGCATAGTTCGTCTTGTAGACCAGCTTTCAAGATTGAAGCATTTGGCTCGAATAAGAATTTGTCATTGCTTGGAGGACTCAGGACAAGGGTTGGCTTTTGACTGAGAGTGTCTTCTTTCCATATTAATGGTGTCTCTTCCGTGCCGAGGTTTACGCAGTAATAAGTAACACACGTGTCATTTCCTTTGCCCAATACGATAAGCAATTCCTTGCATTCTCCTTGTACACTTACCACATGTATTTCTTGTATGTTGGGCAAGAGTCTTATTGTTTCTCTGATGTCCAGCATGGGAGATAGCTTTACGACAACGATTTTCGCTTGTGCCTGAAGTCGAGGGTATAACTGTGTCATATCCGGAACGCAATCTCGTAGTGCTACTGTTTTCCTGCCGTTGGAGTCTCTGCGGGCTGGATCTACGAAAATCAAGTCTGCATGCCCAATGGCTTCCAAATAATCCAGACAATCCCCATTCCATACATCGGCTTGATTGAGTTCTAACACATTGAAATTATGTTGAGCTACTTGGCAGAGTTCTTCTTGTCTCTCGATATATATAGCTCGTCTGAAGTGTTTTGCAATGAAACTGAAGTCGATTCCAAACCCTCCTGTCAAATCAGCAAAAGTATTTCTTTGTTCAGAGGATAGAATACGTTCTACAATAGAACTCTTGTAAGATGCAGTCAGTTGGCTGCTGCATTGCTCCATTGATAGTTTTGGCGGAAATAGAATCTTGTCATGGGTTGCCCAAATAGGAAGTTTTGTTTGGGCTAACTGCCATCCTTCTATTTGTTGTAGACAAAATTTTAAATCGATACCTTCAGGTGCCTTTCTGAGGGCCAACTCTCTTACATTTTCCTTTCGGTTTGCCAGAATGAATGCCTCGTTTGTCATGAGAAACGAATGAAGCCCAGTCGGAAAAGACCAGGCTCCATGTACTTTTTGTGAAATGTTACTTTTTATTTTACACGGTAACGTACTTCCTTGGTGCGGAATTTCTTTACTGCATTTCTGTCTTTTACATCCTTCAAACCAGTAGCCTTGATGATGGAAACACGATTCTTGTCGTTTTCTGCGAAAGGTTGAACTGTATCACCAAAGTACTCAGCAGTGATGATGGAAGGTTCTACACCTGCATCAACCAATGCCTTGACGGCTTTTTCTGAACGTTGCTGGGAATAACCCATGTTGATTTTGGGATTGCCGGTCTGAACGTCTGCATAAGACTTGATAGAAACTTTACACTCACGATGGTCTTTCAAGAAATTTCCAATAGCCTTCAACTGAGCATCGGGATCGTTGAAATCGCTTTCGCGAATCTTGTAGAATACGTTCCAGGTGATGGTTCCGTCTTCAACACGGGGTGAGAACGTTACATCGTCATACCATACGGTGTCCACGCGAGTTTCCCATTTCTCTTGCTCAACTGGCTTTTTCTTGTAGGCGAATTTGTAGGTCAAACCGATTTGAGCATTCAATTGCCAATCGTCTCTGTGGTTGATTTTGCTATTGTAGCGATCGCCAAGACTGTTGGCGTCAACTTCCAAATTCAAACTTAAGTGCTTCATCAGATTCCAATCCAACTGAGCTCCAACACGAGCATTGTGGGTGAGACGCGTGCCATCCCAAGCTCTTGGCATCTGGGTATTCATTGCGTAGGCGTCATCGTTATCCCACGCACAGTTAAGACCAATACCACCAATCAAATAAACGTTTACGGGATAGTAATCCTTTTTTCCGAATAAGGTAACTAAATTGACCATCAAGTCTAAGTCTGAGTTCAAATACTTGTAGTCATACTTGGCATCTAACGATGCGTCCTGATAACCACCCTTGTTTTGGTATCCGTTGAAATGCAAACGGGCACCGATGACAGGAGTGAAGAATCCACCGAAACTGAAGCTGTAAGTTGGTGTGATCAACTTCAAGTTGTCGTAATTGGTGAACGTGGTTTGGGCACCGCCTTGAAGTCCAAAGAACAGATACGGAGCGGGCTTGTAGTCCTTGCTCTCTTCAGCATCTTGCGCATAGGCAGTTGCTGAAATACCTAATGCCAATGTGGCAACGGCAAAAATGTTTTTTAATTGCATCATTAGATAAAATATTGAATTACTTTAATCTTTCGTATATCGCCTTTTAATCATAATTTTGTGCAAAAGTAATTATTTTTAATATATCTTCAAAGTTTTTTTCATTCTTTTCGACTTCTCCTCTTTAAATTTAATTGTTTTTCGATTTTTCTTTTTGCAAATCCGTTGGATGTGCTTACTTTTGTGGTATATACACGTCAATAGGAAATAAAAATGGAATCAATAGTCATCAAACCAGTAGTAACACACCGTGAACTTCGAGCCTTTGTCCGATTCAATTACGAACTTTATAAGGATAACCCCTTTGCGGTGCCAGATTTGTTAGAGGATACGCTCGATACTTTCAATCCCAAAGAGAACCCTGCTTTGAGATTCTGTGATGCACAGTGCTTTTTGGCCTATCGTGGAAAGGAAGTGGTAGGCCGTGTAGCCGCAATCATCAACAATAGGGCTAATGAAGTTTGGGACTCGAAGGAGGTGCGTTTTGGATGGATTGATTTTATCGATGATTTAGACGTAAGCAGGCAACTTCTGGAGGCAGTCGAGAATTGGGGGCGTCAAAGGGGAATGAAAAAGATTGTAGGCCCATTGGGCTTTACTGATATGGATTTGGAAGGAATGCTTACTGAGGGCTTTGACCAATTAGGCACGATGAGTAGTATTTATAACTATCCCTATTACAACGATCATGTGCTCAAACTTGGATACGAGAAGGAAATCGGTTGGGTGGAACGAAAGGTTATGGTTCCCAAAACGGAACATGACGGTAATATTGAGAAATACTTCCGTATCGCCGAAATGGTAAAAAAACGTTATGGTTTTAGAGTCCGTACGTTCAAGAATAAGGCAGAAATCCGCAATGGAGGTTACATCCGCAAGGTGTTGGAGGTTGTCAACCGTTCATACGCACATCTCTATGGGTATAGTCGTATGGATGATGACCAACTGGATGTGTACGGCAAGAAATATTTGGCTTTTTTGGATGTTCGTTATCTTTCTGTGGTAGAAACGGCGGAAGGAGAGATTATTGGTATGGGGGTCAGTATTCCCAGCTTGTCGAGGGCTATTCAAAAAGCTCATGCCAAGTTGTTTCCTTTTGGATGGTACCATATAGCCAAGGCTTTGTGGTTCGATAAGCATCCGCAAGTTCTGGATATGTTGTTGGTGGGCGTTTTGCCAGAATACCACGACAAGGGTGTCAATTCTCTTATCTTTGCAGATATTATCCCGAAGGCTATCAAGGATGGCTATGAATGGGCGGAAACACATCCACAGTTGGAAAGTAACGAACAGAGTCAGGCACAATGGAAATACACGGATTGTAGTATTCACAAGCGGAGGTCTGTGTACGGAAAATCTCTTTAGTTTTATGATAGAAGAGGAAATTCAAGACAATATTGTACAGCCCGAATACGACGAGGGTAATATTCGGCATCTTTCGGATATGGAACATGTCCGTACGCGTCCTGGTATGTACATCGGTCGTTTGGGGGATGGATCACAAGCCGAGGACGGTATTTATGTACTTCTCAAGGAAGTGATAGATAATAGTATCGATGAGTTCAAAATGAACGCTGGCAAGCGTATTGATGTGGATGTTGAGGATCAGTTACGAGTGACGATTCGTGATTATGGACGTGGCATACCCCTTGGGAAACTAGTTGAGGCAGTGAGTATGCTTAATACAGGAGGAAAGTACGATTCCAAGGCATTCAAGAAAAGCGTGGGATTGAATGGCGTGGGTCTCAAGGCGGTTAATGCGTTGAGCTTACGTTTCGAAGCACATAGCTTCCGCGATGGGCAGGTGCGTCGTGCTACGTTTCAACGTGGTATCCTTATCAATGACATTACAGAGGAAACGCAGGAAGATAATGGCACGTATGTCTATTTTGAACCTGATGATACTTTGTTCAAGCATTATTCTTTCAGAGGAGAGTTTGTAGAGACGATGTTGCGCAACTATACGTATCTCAATACAGGCCTCACAATAATGTTCAATGGACGACGTACGACAAGCCGTGAAGGATTGAGTGACCTGCTTAATGATCGTATGACCAGTCAGCGCAAATATGAGATTGTCCACATGCATGGCGAGGATATTGAGATAGCGTTCACACATACCGATCAGAATGGTGAGGAATACTATAGTTTTGTCAATGGCCAACATACTACGTTAGGTGGCACTCACCAGGCGGCTTTCAAGAAATACATAGCCGAAGTCATCAAAGATTTTAGTGGAAAAAACTATGAATATGGGGATATTCGCAATGGACTTGTGGCAGCCATTAGTATCAATATCCAAGAACCGCTTTTTGAAAGTCAGACAAAGGTGAAACTTGGCTCTTTGACTACAGAGCCGAATGGCGGCATCAGTATTGACAAGTTTATCGGAGACTTCGTAAAGGAGCAGGTGGATAATTATCTGCATCGCAATCCGGATGTGGCAGAGGTTATCCTCTTGAAAGTTCAGGAAAGTGAACGCATACGCAAGGAAATGGCGGGAGTAGCCAAAATTGCAAGGGAGCGTTCCAAAAAAGCAAATCTTCATAACCGAAAGTTACGTGATTGTCGGGTTCATCTTACTGATACCCGTGGCGAACAGCAGGAGGATTCTTGCATCTTCATTACAGAGGGCGATTCAGCAAGCGGTAGTATTACAAAGAGTAGGGACGTAAACACCCAGGCGGTTTTCAGCTTACGTGGAAAACCCCTCAATTGTTTTGGCATGACCAAAAAAGTGGTGTATGAGAATGAGGAGTTTAATCTTCTTCAGGCGGCTTTGAATATCGAAGAAGGGTTGGACGGTTTACGGTACAACAAAGTGATTGTGGCGACAGATGCAGATGTGGATGGAATGCATATCCGTCTGCTTATGATTACCTTCTTCCTCCAATTCTTCCCAGAATTGATAAAGAAAGGTCATGTGTATATACTCCAAACTCCTTTGTTTCGGGTACGTGGACGCAAGTCAAAGATTGGTAAGTCTAAACTAAAAATACTGGAGCAGGTGGCTGGTGAAACAGATAAGAAACACAACCGACACCTTAGTGCTACCACAGATTTTATTACACAGTATTGTTACAGCGAGGAGGAACGTCAGCAGGCTATAGACGACTTGGGTCCTGATCCGGAAATTACTCGATTCAAAGGTCTTGGTGAAATCAGTCCTGATGAATTCCGTAATTTTATCGGAGCAGATATACGCTTGGAACAAGTCTCACTCAATAAGAGTGACCAAGTTCAGGCTCTTTTGGAATATTATATGGGAAAGAATACGATGGAACGCCAGAACTTTATTATTGATAATCTGGTCATCGAAGAGGATTTGGCCGAGGAGGAGGCATATTGTGAGTAAGTGTCTTTTTCCGGGATCGTTCGACCCGTTCACTTTGGGACATGCCGACCTTGTGAAGCGTGCTCTTAGTTTGTTCGATACTGTTATTATTGCCGTTGGAATCAACGAACGCAAGCCTGGATGGATTCCTGTCAAGGAACGTGTTAGGGCGATGAGGGCTTATTATGCCGAGGAACCCCGTATTGAGGTGATTCAATATGAGGGATTGACAGCCGAAATTGCTCGTAAATTACAAGTAGATTGTATATTACGTGGAGTGAGGTCGGTGCAGGACTATGAATACGAGATGCAGATATCTGATGTGAATCGCCATTTAACAGGTATTGACACAGTATTATTATTTGCTATGCCGCAATTGTCTTGTATAAGTAGCAGCATGGTGCGTGAATTAGCGCATTTCGGGCATTATATGACAGAATGGATTCCTGCTGGTTTGAATTATAAATTAGATAATACAACATATATTCAGAAATGACAAAGAGGATAACAATATTCTTGGTACTCACCTGTATGGTGATGAGTGTTTGGGCACAATTGTTGCCACAGGTACAGCAACCTAAGAAAAACAATGAGATTGAGGAGCAGATGCGAAAGTTTTTCATGGCTGGTGCTATGATTCAAACGTATTATGTAGATAGTGTAGATTGCAAAAAAATGATAGAGGATGCCATCAATGGTATTCTTACCAAACTGGATCCCCATTCAGCGTACACCAATGCGGCCGAAACAAAGAAATTTTCCGAGCCACTTACAGGTAGTTTTGATGGTATTGGTGTGCAGTTCAATATGTTGGATGATACACTTGTTGTTATTCAACCAGTGCCAAAAGGCCCCAGTGAAAAGGTTGGTATATTAGCTGGCGACCGCATTGTAAGTGTCAATGATACCGCGATTGCCGGTGTGAAGATGAACAGAGATGAGATTATGCATCGTCTTCGGGGACCCAAGGGGACAGTGGCACATCTTGGTATCGTGCGAATGGGAATACGTGATACACTTCGGTTTGATGTGACGCGTGATAAGATACCAGTTAATTCCGTTGATGCAGCTTATATGGTCACACCAACCATTGGCTTCATCCGCTTCAATAACTTTGCTCAAACTACGCATGATGAGATTGTTGCGGCTATCAGGAAATTGCAAGCTGATGGTATGAAAGATCTTATCCTTGACCTTCAACAGAATGGTGGTGGATATTTGCAGGCTGCAGCAGAGATTGCCAGTGAATTCCTTCCACAAAATGATTTGATAGTTTATACACGCGGACGTAATGTCCCCAATCAAGAATATCGCAGTACAGGAGGTGGTATTTTTACAGAGGGAAAGATTGCGGTATTGGTGGATGAATATAGTGCGTCCGCTTCTGAGATCCTTTCTGGAGCCATCCAAGACCAGGATCGTGGAATAGTGGTTGGACGACGCACCTTCGGAAAGGGATTGGTGCAGCATCCCTTCAATATGACTGATGGAAGTATGATACGTCTGACGGTAGCCCAATACTATACACCCAGTGGGCGATGTATTCAGAAACCATACGAGAAGGGGGATATGAAAAGTTATGCTCTGGATGTGGTGAATCGTTACAACAAGGGTGAACTAACCAATGCTGATAGTATTCATTTCCCTGATTCTCTCCGGTTTCATACTCTCAGAAAACAACGTGTTGTGTATGGTGGCGGTGGTATTATGCCCGACTATTTTGTTCCGCTTGATACAACTAAATACTCCAAGTGTTATCGGATGATGTCGGCCAAGGGGCTCCTTATCAATGCCAATATGAGGTATATTGACAAGTACAGACAGAAATTAAAGAAGGAATACGATACGTTCCGAAAGTTCCAAAATTCATTTGAATTGCCATCCTCTGTGCTCGATGAGATTTTTGCTGAGGCAGAGAAAAAGGATATTCGTCCAGCCGATGATATGGAGCGTACCAAGACAGTGTCTAACATAAAGAAGGTGATGAAGGCTCTTGTAGCACGCGATCTTTGGGATATGAATGAGTACTTTGCCATTATTTACGAGGATGACGAGGTACTTCTCAAGGCTGTGGAATTGTTGAGTGCCCAAACGGAATAGTTTATGGTATCCTATCATACGGAAGGCGTACGGATGCCTGATATTCGTCGTCGGGAAATTACTCAGTGGGTGAAGGATGTAGCTTCCTCCTATGGATATAAGGTAGGTGACATCGCCTATATTTTTGTGGATGATGAGAATATTCTTCAGATGAACCGTCAGTTCTTACAACACGACTATTATACGGATATTATCACGTTTGATTATACCGAGGGAAAGGTCATCAGTGGAGATTTGTTTATCAGCCTTGATACGGTTAGTAGCAATGCAGAACAAGTCGGGGATTCATATCAGCGGGAATTGCATCGGGTCATCATTCACGGAATCCTGCATTTGTGTGGTATTAACGATAAGGGACCTGGTGAACGTGAGATTATGGAAACGGCGGAAAATAAAGCACTTAGTCTATGGAAGAAGGATTTGATATAAGGCAGCAGTCTTCCCAAAAAGAAAAGGAGTATGAAAATGCGCTTCGTCCACTTCGCTTTCATGACTTCAGCGGACAGCAGAAGGTTGTGGACAATCTTCAGGTATTTGTCGAGGCAGCGCGATATAGGGGCGAACCATTGGACCATACTTTGTTGCATGGCCCTCCAGGTTTGGGTAAGACTACATTGAGCAATATCATTGCCAATGAATTAGGGGTTGGTTTTAAACTTACCAGTGGTCCAGTTCTCGACAAGCCAGGTGATTTGGCTGGCATTCTTACGAGCCTTGAGCCCAATGACGTTCTGTTTATCGATGAGATTCATCGTCTTTCCCCTGTTGTGGAGGAATATCTTTATAGTGCGATGGAAGACTATCGTATAGATATTATGATTGATAAAGGACCCAGCGCACGCAGCATACAGATTGATCTCAATCCCTTTACGTTGGTAGGTGCCACAACACGAAGTGGTCTGCTCACAGCTCCTCTTCGGGCTCGTTTTGGTATCAACTTGCATCTTGAATACTACGATGCAGATACACTTCAGAAAATTATCACACGTTCCGCTACCATTTTAGGTCTTCCTATCGATGCTGATGCAGCAGGGGAAATTGCCAGTCGCAGTCGTGGCACACCACGTATTGCCAATGCGTTACTTCGTCGGGTACGGGATTTTGCACAAGTACGTGGTAATGGCCATATCGATGTCAAGATAGCTCGTTTCGCTTTGGAGGCATTGAACATCGACCGTTATGGCCTTGATGAGATAGACAATAAAATTCTGCTTACGATTATTGATAAGTTCAAGGGAGGACCTGTGGGTATCAATACCATTGCCACAGCCATTGGCGAGGATGGAGGTACTGTCGAGGAGGTATATGAACCTTTCCTTATCAAGGAGGGTTTCATCAAACGTACGCCCCGTGGTCGTGAGGTTACGGAATTGGCTTATAGTCACCTTGGTCGTACCATGGGGTCTCGTTATGGGAATCCTTTGCAGGGCGATTTGTTTGATATGTAAGATTTGGTTCTATGGTTCTCAATTACATTTGGATTGGTTTCTTTTTAGTGGCATTCCTTGTGGCACTTGTTCAATTGGCGATGGGTAACACCGAGATATTTCCTGCGCTCATCAATAGTACGTTTGACAATGCCAAGACTGCATTCGAGATATCCCTCGGACTCACGGGCGTCTTGAGTCTGTGGATGGGAATTATGAAAATTGGGGAGCGCGGAGGATTGGTGGACGTATTGGCTCGCTGGTTAAGTCCTCTCATGGTACGACTGTTTCCTGGGATTCCGTCTGGACATCCTGTTTTTGGCCATATTTTTATGAATTTCAGTGCCAATATGTTGGGGCTCGACAATGCAGCTACACCATTGGGACTCAAGGCGATGGAGGGGATGCAGGAACTCAATCGTCAGAAAGATACGGCCACCGATGCTATGATTATGTTTTTGGTGCTCAATACCAGTGGGCTTACGCTGATTCCTGTCAGCGTGATGGTTTATCGAGCACAGATGGGAGCGGCTCAGCCTACAGATGTCTTCATCCCAATCCTTATTGCTACTACAATTGCGACATTGGCAGGAATGATTATTACAGCCTTGTATCAACGTATCAACTTGTTTAATCGTGTGATAATGGCTACAGTGTTGTGTTTGTTTGTCCTGATAGGTGGTGTTATTTGGTTGGGCACTCAAGTAGATCGTGATACGATGAACCTATGGAGTACGACGATTGCCAATATTTTGCTTTTTTCCATCATCATAGCTTTTATTGTGTCTGGTTTGTGTAAACGCATCAATGTATATGAGGCATTTGTCGAGGGCGCCAAAGGAGGATTCGAGACGGCTATTCGTATTGTGCCATATCTGATAGCTATCCTTGTGGCAGTAGGCGTATTCCGAGCCAGTGGCGCGATGGAATGGCTTGTTGGCGGGATTGGTCGTTTGGTCGAGTTGTGTGGAGGTGATTCAGAGTATGTGGCAGCTCTTCCCACAGCGCTCATGAAGCCTCTCAGTGGAAGTGGTGCCAGAGGTATGATGGTTGATGCTATGCAGACGTGGGGAGCTGATTCCTTCGTAGGGCGACTCTCATGCGTGTTCCAGGGCGCAACAGATACTACTTTTTATATATTGGCAGTCTATTTCGGTAGTGTGGGTGTACGCAAGACCCGTTATGCCGTTACAGCAGGCCTTCTCACCGATTTGGTCGGTGTCGCAGCTGCTATTTTTGTCACATCTATATTCTTTCGCTGATGTCCGACGTTAAGTCTTTGGCCCGCAATACGGCCATTTATGGTCTGCCCAGTATCGTGGGCCGTTTTCTAAATTATTGTTTAGTTCCCTTATATACTCGGGTCCTCCCTCCTGAGGAATATGGTGTAGTTACCAATTTATATGGCTACACGGCTCTGATTTTGGTAGTTCTCACATTTGGTATGGAAACTACTTTTTTCCGCTTTGCCAATAAGGAAGAAGAGGATGCAGATACAGTGTTTACCACTTGTTTTACGTTTGTTTCAGCGCTCACTCTTGTATTCTTGTTTGGATTGTTTGTTTTTCTCACTCCCTTGTGCGAAGTATTGCACTATACAGCCCATCCTGAGTTTGTGGCCATGATGGCTGTAGTAGTGTCCATTGATGTGCTGCAAGCCATTCCTTTTTGTCTCTTGCGTTATCGTAATTGCCCTATCAAGTTTGCTCTTATTCGATGTTTCAATATTTTTCTTACAGTAGGTCTCAATCTGCTTTGCTTTCTTGTTCTTGGGATTCGTGATGTGTCGTATGTGTTTATCCTAAACCTTATTTGTTCTGCGTCGCTTACCTTCTTTTTTATTCCTGAGTTTTTTAATATGCGGTGGAAGTTTGACAAGGTACTTCTCCGCCGTATGATCAGTTATTCTTGGCCCTTATTTGTGTTGGGCGTGGCAGGTATTCTCAACCAGACGGCCGACAAAATTATCCTTCCGCTTGTCTATCCCGACGAGGTACAGGGAAAGGCTCTCCTTGGAATCTACGGGGGATGCGTGAAGATAGCGATGATTATGGCCATGATTACGCAAGCTTTCCGTTATGCTTATGAACCTCTTGTCTTTGCCCAATCCAATTCGAAGAATCCTGGGGATACGTATGCGCTTGGCATGAAGTTCTTCCTTATCTTTACGTTACTTGCCTTCTTGGGCGTAATGGCTTATTTGCCAGTTCTCGAGTATATTGTAGGTCCCGAGTATCGTTCTGGAATGGCTGTGGTACCTATTGTTATGGCAGCTGAGATTATGATGGGAGTGTATTTCAATCTCTCTTTCTGGTACAAACTTATTGACAAGACAATCTATGGAGCTTGGTTCTCCCTTGCAGGTTGTGCTGTTCTTTTGCTTGTCAATCTTCTTTTTATTCCCCGTTATGGTTATATGGCGTGTGCATGGGGCGGATTTTTTGGCTATGGAACCTCTATGGTGCTCAGTTATGTGGTAGGACAATCCAAGAACCCCATTCGTTATCCTATGCGTAGCATGGCGGTGTATGTCGGAATAACTCTCCTTTTCTATGCACTTATGGAGATAGTACCGGTTACATGGCCTCTTTGGGCTCGTTTGGGTATCAATACGATGCTACTTCTTGCCTTTGTGGCACATATTCTACACTACGATGTGCCACCTCGTAGCCTTCCTGTAATAGGGCGTTTCTTTCGTTGAAACATCAGTTGGTGGCTGTCCCTTCAAACCGCTTCTCTGTCTCAGGAATTTCTGTATTGTAATAGTAATAGGCGTAGGAACCTATGGGGGCGTCTTTTAGGGCTGTCCCTTGTGAATTGTTGATCTCGATGGCTTGTTGGAAAGGGGTGGGAAGTTCTGTGATAGGCTTTTTGTAGCGAGGCATCATGCTCAATGCTTTGCAGAATTGGGGTATGTGCTTCCTTATTAGCATACTACACATAATGTATTCTTGTACTTTTTCCTGGTCGCCGATTTTGTATTGGAATAACCTGGCCATTTCGTTCTGGAAGGAATAACCTGAGACGAAGTTATCTTGACGCAGAGGGGCATCGTTGACAGGTTTCAACTTGCGACCTTCGGCAATCTTGGCACGTCGGTCAGCTACAAAGTCGTGGTAGAAAAGCGCTTCGTCCAATACGACAAGAAGTTTCTCTGCCACTCTCCATTCCGCTTCGGCAATGGAGTAATCTACCATCATACACACGCCACGAAAACAAAAATCACGTTGGCTCATAGCGTATTCCTGTGCTTGATGGAAACACTCGTCCCAGACACCCAAATTGTCATAGAACTGGCAGTTGAAGATACAGGTGATGGAATTGTTATATCCTCGGAACAGGAATTGTTCTGTTTCAGTGATGGGGTGGGTGAATAGATTCTCCGCTAAAGTACCCATAGCGCTTTCTGCAAGCAGTAAGTAGCGGGCTCCCAAGGTGGTAGATGCCGTTTTGTCCCGTCGGATAGTTTGGCAGAGTTCTTTCCATTGCCGTTCTGAGGCCATGCGTTGGTAGTTGAAAAGTTGTTCGTCGGATTTCATCTTCTCGCTGAATAGCCTATCTTCTCCCCATTTATATTCAGGGGTGGGAGGATATTGGTAAGCCAACCACAGGGCGACCAGAAGGCTGGCAGGCATCAGTCGGGGTAGTCGAATGATACGCAGAAGCAATGCGGTAAGTGTCATAGCGGCACAAGGGGGGATTGACATGAGGAAGGCACCTACCCAGGGCCAGCGGAAGAATTGGAGAATCCAGTCATTAAGCCAACTGTTAGCTTCCATCATGCGCAAGGTGTTGGGATAGATGCAAGCTACGAGAATCGTATATCCCGCGATGAAGATGAGGCTCATCCACAGGGTGGTTTTCAGAGGTGTCAGTTTCATTTCTTGTTCGATTTGGTGGGGGCGATTAGTTCGCGTACCCTTGTACGGGAGATCTGTACAGGATGGATGATAAAGTCGGGTACGTTGTAGGCCGTCATACGTAGTGTGTTGTGCTTGGGGTCTTGCTGGGGCAGGAGGAACGGTTTGCTCCATCCCTTTCCGTCCCAATGGGTGAAATAGGGCCGTGTAAAGCGACCGTCAATCCGTTTGCTGCTATAGATGACCCATTTCCCATTGCGGCTCCAACTGTGGTAACTTTCACTTTCTGGACTGTTTAGTATTGTGCAATCCACCAAAGAATCCGTCTGCAGGTCTATCATGCCCAGGTCGGAATCGTTGTGGTAGAGGTTGAGCGCACCTGTGGGGGAGGTACTGTACATCAGATATCGACCATCAGGCGAAATGCGTGGGATAATGGCACTGCGTTGCATCTTGTCGGCACTGAATATGGTATCCACCTCACCCAGCTGACCGGTATTCTCATCAAAGGGTACACGCAAGATTCCATAGCGTAGCTTCTCATATTCTGTAGGCATATTCACAGGTCTTGCCGATACAAAGTAGAGCCATTTTCCATCGGGGCTGAAGGAAGGAAAGGATTCGAGGGTCGCATCTCCCACGAAACGGTCGTCACAAAGCACACGATTGTTTTCTACGTCATAGAGGATAATGTCACCTCGTAGGTCATAGCCTTCTATCTTGTCGCGGCTACGAGCCATGAATCCTTGCATGGTGGTGTTGCTGGAGAAGGCGATGTATCGGGCGCTGGGATGCCAGTAGTTGTATGATCCCTGTAAGCCAGGCTCCAGACTCTTTAGGTTTACCTTATACACTTCGCCATTTCTCTGGATGACAGTTCCTCCATTTTCTCCTCTGCTATGGAACATGAAGTTGTCGGGGTTACCCTGACAGGCTGCGTGGCAATTCATGCACCCACGTCCGTTGTCCGAATTGTCTGTGATAGTACGCTCGTCGAAATTGGCGAGGCAACGCTGGTAGATGCCCATCTTGTTCCATCCTTCATAGCCTGGGGGGATGAGACGGTACATAATCCAGGGGTCGATGCTGTCGTTGGACAGATAGATAGGGAAACTGCCGTATGTGATTCCTTCGGGGTGTGCCTCGTTCCATACGGAGACGTTCACCAAGATGCTATCCGACTGACTGATGAGGTCGTGCCAGCAGTCGATGTCCATTTCTACGTGTTCCTTTCCTTTTGCGACGAGTTTCTTGCCTGATTCGTTATTAAGAATCTCTATTTGAAGGTGCTGGGCCGAGGCAACTGAAAAGTTGAGTGGCGCGATGCTCCGAGGAATGGTTACTCCCCGATAGTCGGGGAAAATGTCGGGCTGGTCGGTGGCCTTTTCTTGTGCCACTCGTTCGCTGTCACACCCAACCATCAGCAAAGCTAATATCGGTAGGATGTGTAGAAGTGCCTTTCTATGTCTTGTTGTCGAGAAAAGTCGTATCATGTTACAAATATGAAATATCTCTTTCGTTTTAACTCATTTGTGCACAAAGTTACATATTTTTTCATTACGGCGATGTACCTTTGAGCAGATTTGTATAACTTTGGCCCAGAATATGGATTTACAAAGAATGAAAATCATCGAGCAAACAGAGTTTGACTCTTCCATGTATTCGGAGTGGAAGAACCTGATGGCTGCACTTTCGGATCGTGTCAGCCCGAGTCTGGAAGATTTATTGCGTGTAGTGAAAGATCCTAACTGCCATCTGTATGCGATGTACGAAGGGGAGCAACTCGTGGGAAGTGCCACCCTGTGTCTCTATCACTCCCCCTCGGGCAGGAAAGCCTCGGTCGAGGATGTGGTGATAGCAAGTGAGTTTCGTGGAAAAGGGTGGGGCAGGAGGCTTATGGAATACCTCTTGAACGAAGTGCGGCAATATGCCCCTTTGGAACTGAATCTCACCTCGAAACCGCACAGAAAGGCGGCCAATGCCTTGTATCAATCTCTTGGATTTCAACGTAGGGATACCAATTGTTATCGTATGGTGGTGAGTGGGCCTATCTGTTAAAAAATGGAAAAAGTGGGCAGGAAATATCGTTGATGAAAATATTTTCCCTAACTTTGTAGGGCGGTATATACAAATAAAGGATAAAACAAGATGAAAAATTACACAAAATCAGGATTGTTGGCAGCTGCGATTTGCTGTTGCTTGAGTGTGAACGCACAAAAACATGATTCATTTGCCAACTTCCAGCGATACGGAAAAGATAATATAGCATTGGGCGCACCCGAAAAAAAGGAGAAACGTGTGGTGCTGATGGGAAATTCTATCACCGATGCATGGCCCAATGCTCGTCCTGAGTTCTTCGAGAAGAACCGACTGATAGGACGTGGTATCAGCGGACAGACCAGTTACCAGTTTGTACTACGCTTCCGCCAGGATGTGTTGGACTTGAAGCCGAAAGTAGTGGTGATCAACTATGGCACGAATGATATTGCCCTCAACTCCGGTCCTTACGATGAGGATAAGACCTTCGGGAATGTGCTTACGATGGTGGAACTGGCACGATACAACAAGATGAAAGTTATTCTCACCTCTTGTCTGCCTGCCGGTGGATTTGGGTGGAGACCTGAAGTGACCGATGCTATACAGAAAATTCGTCATCTCAATGCTCGTGTGCAGGCATACGCCAAGGAGAACAAGATTCCTTACGTGGATTATTTTAGTGCATTGGTGTCGGAGGATGGCACTTGCCTGAATCCGAAATATGCCAAGGATAATCCTGGCGTGCATCCCAATGCTGAAGGATATGAGGTCATGGAAAGCCTTTTGCTACCCGTTATTGAGAAATTGAGGTAACTTGTCTATTATGGAGAATCATAACTATTGCCTTATTTTGGCAGGAGGTAGCGGAAGTCGCCTCTGGCCTATAAGTCTTGTTTCCCATCCGAAGCAGTTCATGGATTTGATGGGGAAGGGCAAGACAATGATACAGGAGACCTTTGATCGTGTGTCACAATTTATTCCCCACGACCATATTTTCATCTCTACCAATCTCGACTATCTGCCATTGGTGTATGAACAGTTGCCTCAGGTGGATGATACTCATATCTTGGAGGAACCCATACGACGTGGCACACTTTCTTCTGTGGCATGGGGTACTGTGGTGATAGCAAAGAAGGATCCCAAGGCACAGATTATGGTCACTCCTTGCGACCACATGATTCAGGATGAGTCGGTCTATCAGCAGGATATGCATACGGCCTTCCAGTTTATCTCTACCCACGAAGGGATGCTGGTTACCGGTGTTCGGCCCTCTCGCCCAGAGACGGGTTACGGGTACATTCAGATGGACGAGACAAATTCATTGGGGAAAGATATTTTCCGTGTGATGTCCTTTACTGAAAAACCCAATGCGGACTTTGCAAAGATGTTCATCGAGGAAGGGAACTTCCTGTGGAATGCGGGTATCTTTTTCTATAAGGTAGATGTGATGTTATCCAACTTGTACCGTTTGGTACCCGAATATCAGGTGGAGATTCCGCGTATGATGGCAGAGGCAGAAACGGCTGACCCAAAACTGGTCCCCGAGTTCTTTAGCAGCCTTCCCAACTTGAATGTGGATGTGAGCGTACTCGAACGGTGTGAGAACACCTATGTTCTTTCGGGGCATTTCGGATGGGCCGATGTGGGTACATGGGCCAATCTCTACAACGATGCTCCAGCCGATGGTCAGGGCAACGTACTCATGAATACCAAGGGGTATCTATATGATTGCAAGGATAATCTCGTCCGTTTGCCACAAGGCAGAATCGCTGTTCTCAAGGGACTCGAAGGTTATGTAGTGGCTGAGGAGGATGGCATTCTGATGATTTGCCCGCGTGAGGATGTTGCGGCTATGCGCAAGAAGCACATTTATACTGAATTCAGCGACAAAAAGTAATTTGTTTTATTAACTCAGGTATTCATCAATGAATTCTTTCGGAGTGAGAACCTTTATCGAAGATGACTGAGTTGTAAAATCTTTCTTGTTAATGGTGAGCAGAACATCACAATTGGCATTAAGAGCACATTGGTACTGATAACTATCCTCCAAATCGGTAAAATCATTATCTGCCACACCATGCTTTAAACTTGAATGATCCAAATCTCGTATTTCGAATACTTCAAGAAGTTGAGATAGTATGTCACGCTGACATTCTATCAATTTTGGATTGTGTATGCCTTGTGATTTCAAGAAACGTTCCACAATGTATGTGATTGTATAGAAAGAACCTACCGACAATACTCTTGGCCACTTGTTAATGTCAGTTGCCTCGAAAATACGATCAACAAGTTCTACTTGAGAACGTTCTTGAATAAACTCCGTAACGATATTGGTATCACAGAAAATTCTCACAGATATTTCTCTTTTATGTATTCTTCTCTTGCCTCCTGATCTGTCTTCTCTGATTTGCAAATACCTCTTAATCCTGACAAAGAATGCCTGTGGGTGGTATCAGAAACAATTTCTGACGGACGAATAGTTATGTGAAGGCTATTCACATAACTCTGCACCTTCTCTTTAAGTTCTGATAGAGAGATTGCTTGTGCACCTGCTTCGTGGGAAATATTTACGGGTATATTGTATGCCATTGTCAATATTTGTAAATTTTCTAATCCTTCGATAATCCTTCGATA
>DCHV01000069.1:6732-13994 GCA_002314945.1 Prevotellaceae bacterium UBA1743 | reverse complement strand
TAACCCTTCGATAGCCTTTCTGGCTATTTTAAGCTTGTTTTGTAAGGATTTCTTATCTTGCTGCTTATAAATGCCTGTCGCGTTGAGGGAATCACTCAAACTCGGCGGCAATACGGGCAGCTATTTCCTTGAATTCTTCTGGGGTAAGTTCCAGGTGGGGATTGGTGAAGCGCATATCCTTCTCGCTCTGCATAGGTACGAGATGAATGTGTGCGTGGGGTACTTCGAGTCCTAAGACGCATTGTCCTACCTTGACGCAGGGAATGGCCTTGCGGATGGCGATGGCTACTCGTTTGGCGAACACTTGCAGCCCTGCCAATTCTTCATCGGTGAGGTCGAAGATGTAATCTATTTCCCGCTTGGGAATGACCAGCGTGTGTCCTTTCTGCAAGGGGCTGATGTCGAGAAACGCATAGTAGTTTTCGTCCTCTGCTACTTTGTAACTGGGTATCTCACCTGCTATGATACGTGAAAAGATAGTCATGGCCGTACGTTATTCTTCGAAGGTGATGTTCGTGATTTTCAGTTGCAACAGGCCGGCAGGAACCTTTATCTCTGCTACATCACCCACTTTCTTGCCCAACAGGCCTTGGGCGATGGGGGTACCCACGCTGATTTTCCCTTCACGCAGATTGGCTTCCGTGTCGCTCACGATGCGGTATTTCATCTTCATGTTGGTCTTCACGTTCTGCAATTCCACCGTAGAGAGGATTTGTACCGTGCTGGCGTCCAGATGGGCTGTGTCGATGATTTTTGCCTCCATGATGGTCTTTTTCAGAAGGGCAATCTTAGTTTCCAACTTACCCTGCCATTCCTTTGCTGCATCGTATTCTGCATTCTCGGACAGATCGCCCTTGTCGCGTGCTTCTGCGATGGCAGCACTTGCGGCGGGACGATCCACACTCTCCATGTGCTGTAGTTCGGCTACCAGTTTGTCGTAGCCCTTTTGTGACATGTATGCCATATTTTTTCTTTTATTTGTTTGTTTCTTTCTTTTTCGAAAACATAAAAAAATGAAAGAATCCCGACCATAAAGTCGGAACTCTTCACCTGTTTTTTGTCCTTTCTCGGTGCAAAGGTAGGGATTATTTTCTAATCCACAAATTTTTCATCCTTATTTTTGTCACATCAGTCCACCTTCGCGATAATTAGGCGGTTACAACAGAGATTCGATGGCTTTTTCCAAATCCTTAATCTGCTCTTGGCGTGCTTGTAGGTCGCAATTTCGGTCGATGAGGAAAAAAGTGGGCAGATGTTCTACCTGATAGAGCTTGAGAATGTCGCTGTCCAACCCCTCCTCGCAATAGACGCTTATCCAGGGGAGTTCCTCGCAATGTTGTGACCAGTAATGCCGGTCGCCGTCGAGGCTGACTTGGTAAATCTCAAAGCCACGATCGTGGTATTTGTTGTAGAGCGTGCGTAATTCCAGGATGCGCTCTTGGCTGGAAGGCATGGCCAATGCGGTGAAATCCAGCAGGATCACCTGCCCTTGAAGGGTGCTTAGTGTGCGCTCTTCTCCCTTGATGTCTGGCATGGTCATGTCGATAATTCCCAGTTCGCGCACTTTCCCGCTATCGGTATTCAATACAATTTCTCGAGGCTTGGCGTGTTTCTTTCGTCCTTCTGTCACGATGTTGGCCAGGTTCTGAGTGCGTGGGCAGTCGGGGTATTTCTCTCCCCAGGCATTGGCCACCGCACGCAGCCACGTCAGGTCGCTCTTGTCGTTGATAGGATCGAACAGGAGGGCAGAGCCCAGCATCTGGAAGCAGGCAAAATAACTGCTCGTGGCCTCATAGTGATTCAGGATGATGTTCATCTTTACATCGTTCTTGTAGTCAGTCACGAATTCACGGATGAAGGAGTCCCTTTGCTGTACCGTATAGTCGCGGTTTTCTGCCATCTGCCGGATCTGGATTTCCAGGTCGGCCAGTTTCTTGCTGAGTAGTCGGATGGTGTCGCAGGTGCCACTTCCTTCTACGGTGTAGTCAAACGACATGTTGTTCAGACTTGCATGTACCTTTACGGTTTCTGTACTGTCGAAGGCTAAGTTGATGCACTGGCGGCCGATACGCAGGCGGTAGAATTCAGGATTACCCAGTTCCTTGCCTGTCATCTGGAAACTCCCCTCGGCCGTCAGTCGTACGGAATCTATGGGTACTATCCCATCTCCCAAAGATATATGTTCGAGGTACATGGTAGTGTCGGCAGCATCCTCTATCTGCCCCTCTACATGGAATTTTCCTGTCTGTTGGCAACCCATCCATACACAGAGCGACAACAGAAATCCTATTTTCTTCATTGCAATCTTTTGATAATTTTCAACAATCAATTTACAAAATTACAGGTTTTCCAAGGCTTTACCCGTTTTTGAATGGTAAAATGCCGTAAAATTGTGCAGAACACCTTAAATGAAATAGATGTTTTTTGGTATATGAATAATTATTCGTAATTTTGCACGATTTTTAGAATCAAAGTAAATTTATAACAAGATGAATGTAATTACAAAGACAGTCGAGTTGCCTGATGGAAGAACCATCAGCATCGAGACCGGGAAATTGGCCAAACAAGCCGATGGAGCCGTAATGCTTCGTATGAACAACACGATGCTCCTGGCCACCGTTTGTGCCGCAAAAGATGCCGTTCCCGGAACAGATTTCATGCCCTTGCAGGTTGAGTACAGAGAAAAGTATGCCGCAGCAGGTCGTTTCCCTGGTGGTTTTACGAAGCGTGAGGGTAAGGCGAGTGATAATGAGATTCTGACTTGCCGTTTGGTGGACCGCGCCCTGCGTCCCTTGTTCCCGAGCAATTATCATGCCGAGGTGTATGTGAATGTGATTCTCTTCTCAGCCGATGGCGAGGACATGCCCGATGCGTTGGCCGGCTTTGCCGCCTCTGCAGCCTTGGCTGTCAGCGATATTCCTTTCGAAGGTCCCATCAGCGAAGTGCGTGTTGCACGTATCGATGGTGAGTACGTAATCAATCCTACCTTTGACCAGTTGGCCAAGGCTGATATGGACTTGATGGTAGGTGCTACCGAAGAGAACATCATGATGGTGGAAGGTGAGATGAAGGAAGTGAGCGAGCAGGATTTGCTGGGTGCGCTGAAAGCTGCTCACGAGGCCATCAAGCCCCAGTGTCGCTTGCAGAAGGAACTCACCAAGGAGTTGGGCAAGGATGTGAAGCGTGAGTATTGCCACGAGGTGAACGACGAGGAACTGCGTGAGCAGGTCAAGGCCGCTTGCTATCAGAAGGCTTACGACGTGACCAAGCAGGCTTTGGAGAAACATGCCCGTGCCGAGGCTTTCGAGGCTATCCGCGAGGAGTTCAAGGCTCAGTATGCCGAGGCTCATGCAGATATGGCTCCTGAGGAGTTGGAAGAGAAGAATACATTGGTGGATCGCTACTATCACGATGTGGAGCGCGATGCCATGCGTCGTTGTGTGTTGGACGAAGGTATTCGTCTGGATGGTCGTAAGACAACCGATATCCGTCCTATCTGGTGCGAGGTAAGCCCTCTGCCCGGCCCTCACGGATCGGCTATCTTCACCCGCGGCGAGACTCAGTCTCTGAGTACCACTACATTAGGTACCAAGTTGGATGAGAAAATGGTGGACGATGTACTGGACAAGAGCTATATGCGTTTCCTGTTGCATTACAACTTCCCTCCCTTCTCTACTGGTGAAGCCAAGGCACAACGTGGTGTGGGCCGTCGCGAGATTGGTCATGGCCATCTGGCATGGCGTGGCTTGAAGGGCCAGATTCCCGAGGATTACCCCTATACTGTACGAGTAGTAAGTGACATTCTCGAGAGTAACGGTTCCAGCTCAATGGCTACAGTTTGTGCCGGCTGTCTCTCCTTGATGGATGCAGGTGTGCCTCTCAAGAGCCCCGTGAGCGGTATTGCTATGGGTCTGATCAAGAATCCTGGAGAGGACAAGTATGCTGTATTGAGCGATATTTTGGGTGACGAGGATCACCTTGGCGATATGGACTTCAAGACTACGGGTACCCCCAAGGGCTTGACGGCTACTCAGATGGATATCAAGTGCGATGGCTTGAGCTATGAGATATTGGAGAAGGCACTGATGCAGGCCAAGGCTGGTCGCGAGCATATCCTGGGCGAAATGCTCAAGACATTGGATGCTCCACGTCCCGAACTGAAGCCTCATGTACCTCGTATCGAGCAGATTATCATACCGAAGGAGTTTATCGGTGCTGTAATCGGTCCTGGTGGAAAGATTATCCAGGGTATGCAGGAAGAGACAGGTGCTACCATTACCATCGACGAGGAAGATGGCGTAGGCAAGGTGCAGGTGAGCGGTCCCAACAAGGAGACTATCGACTCAGCCATGGCAAAGATCAAGGCTATTGTGGCTATTCCCGAGATAGGCGAAGTCTATGAGGGAACGGTACGTAGCATCATGCCCTACGGAGCCTTTGTAGAGTTCATGCCTGGCAAGGACGGTCTGTTGCATATCTCTGAGATTGACTGGAAACGTCTGGAGACTGTGGAAGAGGCTGGCATCAAGGAAGGTGATAAGGTGCAAGTCAAATTGCTGGATATTGACCCCAAGACTGGCAAGTTCAAACTGAGCCGTCGTGTATTGCTCGAAAAGCCGGAAGGCTATGTGGAGCGTGAACGTCGTCCCCGTCCCGAGCGTGGTGAGCGTCGTGATCGTGGCGAACGTCGCGATCGTGGAGAACGTCGTCCTCGTACCGAGGAAGGCCAGGCTCCCGCAGAGAATACAGAGGAATAATTCCGTTTACAAAAAACAAATCATCAATGGGGTGTGGGTTCTTCCATACGGAGAATCCACCCCTTTTTTATTTACCCCCATTCCAATCACATGAAAAAAGTCGTTCTCATATTCTTTGCCCTTGCAAATGTGCTGGGTGTAGGAGCAGTGGACAATCCTGTCCGTTACGTCAATCCTTTGGTGGGTTCGCATTCCACTTCAGCCCTTAGTACGGGCAATACGTATCCCGCTATCGCTGTACCTTGGGGCATGAATTTCTGGACACCCCAGACAGGGGATATGGGAGATGGGTGGTGCTATACATACGATGCCGACAAGATTCGGGGTTTCAAGCAGACACACCAACCCAGCCCGTGGATGAATGACTATGGGATGTTCAATATCATGCCCGTTGTAGGGAATCCTGTTTTTGACGAGAAAGAGAGAGGTAGTTGGTTCTCTCACAAGGCGGAGACTTCAACGCCCTATTATTATAAGGTATATTTGGCCGACTATGATGTGGTTGCCGAGATTGCCCCCGCCAGCCGTGCTGCACAGTTCCGTTTTACCTTCCCGCAGAGCGAGGGTAGTTACATCGTGGTGGATGCCTTCGACCGTGGTTCGTACGTACAGGTGTTGCCCGAACAACAGAAGGTGGTGGGATATACTACACGCAACAGTGGAGGTGTCACGCCCAATTTCCGCAACTATTTTGTACTTACCTTCGACAAGCCATTTACCTATACGGCCACGGTAGATGGCGACCAGTTGGATACTCAACGCAAGGAGGTGGAGTGCGGACATGCCCTTGGTGTCATCGGGTTTTCCACTACTCGTGGGGAGCAGGTCAACGTGCGTGTGGCTTCTTCCTTTATCAGTATCGAACAGGCTGAGTTGAACCTGAAGGAACTGGGCCAGAGGAGTATCGAGGAAGTGGCAGAAGCCGCACGTAATGAATGGAACGAGGTGCTGGGACGTATTGAAATCAATCATTGTGAGGATAGCGATAAATTGCGCACTTTCTATAGTTGCCTGTATCGTTCGGTACTCTTCCCTCGCAGCCTCTATGAGGTGAATGCCCAAGGTGAGCCTGTACATTACAGTCCTTACAACGGGCAGGTGCTTCCTGGCTTCCTCTTTGGCGATACAGGTTTCTGGGATACCTTCCGCGCCCTTTTCCCCTTGGTCAATCTGATATATCCGAGCATGAGTCAGAAGATGCAAGAGGGTTGGGCGAATGCGTACAATGAGAGTGGTTTCTTGCCCGAATGGTCTTCGCCTGGACATCGCGATTGTATGGTGGGCAATAATAGCGCCTCTGTCGTGGCTGATGCCTATCTCAAGGGAATCCGTGGATATGATATCGAGACACTGTGGGAGGCTGTCACTCACGATGCCAATGCCAATCTGGAGCATACCGCCAGCGGACGTCGTGAATGGGAGAGTTACAACCGCTTGGGCTATGTGCCTTATGACCGTATCAAGGAGAGTGCGGCTCGCACGTTGGAATATGCGTTTGATGACTGGAGCATCTATCAGTTGGGGAAGGCACTTGGCAAACCGAAGGAGGATATTCAGGTGTATGCTCAGCGGGCGATGAACTATCGGAATCTCTTCGACAAGGAGAGTAATCTGATGCGCGGACGTATGGAGGATGGAACGTTTGCTCCCGATTTCAATCCTTTCAAATGGGGTGATGCGTTTACCGAGGGAAATAGTTGGCATTATACATGGAGTGTGTTCCACGACCCAAAGGGATTGATGGATTTGATGGGTGGCCGAGATATGTTCAATCGGATGCTCGATAGTGTATTCATACTCCCGCCTGTCTTCGATGACAGTTATTATGGATTCACCATACACGAGATACGCGAGATGCAGATTATGAACATGGGTAACTATGCCCACGGCAATCAGCCTATCCAGCACATGATCTACCTATACAATTATAGTGGACAGCCGTGGAAGGCTCAATACTGGGTTCGTCAGGTGATGGATAGAATGTACAATGCCCATCCAGACGGATATTGTGGTGACGAGGATAACGGACAGACCAGTGCTTGGTACATCTTCTCTGCCATGGGTTTCTATCCCGTATGTCCGGGAACGGGTGAATATGTGTTGGGCTCGCCTTATTTTGACGATATGACACTGCATCTCGAAAACGGGAAAAAGGTACATATTCAGGCCGATGAAACCGATAAGAATTGCTATGTGAGCAGATTGATGATAGATGGCAAGGAAAGTTCTGCCAACTATCTCACTCACGAGGCACTATTGCAGGGTGCGCAGGTGAAGTTTACCCTTTCCGATACACCATCTATGCAACGAGGTATCAGGGAGGAAGATGCTCCCTACTCCTTCAGTAAGGAAAAATAGAGGAATGAAAGATTTTACAGAAATAGGGCTTTGTGACGAGTTGTTGCAAGCCATTAGTGAACAGGGGTACGAACACCCCATGCCGGTACAGGAGCAGGTGATACCCCTTCTGCTCAATGTGGTTTCGGATCAGGAAGGCGCTCAAGA
>DCHV01000069.1:0-6603 GCA_002314945.1 Prevotellaceae bacterium UBA1743 | reverse complement strand
CAGGAGGAAGGGCATCCTCGTGCCTTGATATTGAGTCCCACTCGTGAACTTTGTCTCCAGATAGCAGATGATTTGCAGGGCTTTGCCAAGTACTTGCCTCAGATACGGGTGCTGGCTGTGTATGGGGGAGCCAATATCGAGCCCCAGATTCGCGCCCTCAAGGCAGGTGTGGATGTGATAGTGGCTACACCAGGCCGACTCATCGACTTGATGAAGCGCAAGGCGGCACAATTGGATTGTCTGAAGTATGTGGTGCTCGATGAGGCCGACGAGATGCTTTCCATGGGTTTCCAAGAGGAAATAGACGAAATACTCGAGGGCGTGCCAGAGGAACATCATACGCTTCTCTTCAGTGCCACCATGAGTCGCGAGATTGAACAGATTTCCAAAAAATACCTCCACGAGGCTCGCGAGATTCAAGTGGGAAGCCGTAACGAGGGTGCCGAGAATGTCAACCATATCTACTATCTGGTACATGCCAAGGACAAATATCTTGCGTTGAAACGGGTGGTTGATTACTATCCGCGTATTTATGCCATTGTGTTCTGCCGTACTCGAATGGAGACACAGGAGGTGGCCGACAACTTGATTCGCGATGGCTATAATGCCGATGCGTTGCATGGTGACTTGAGTCAGCAGCAACGTGACCTGACGATGCAGAAATTCCGTAGGCACCGAACTCAATTGCTTGTGGCTACCGATGTGGCTGCCAGAGGGCTTGATGTGGACGATCTGACTCATGTAATCAACTATGGGATGCCCGACGATGTGGAGAACTATACGCATCGTAGCGGACGTACAGGACGTGCTGGAAAGAAGGGTACCAGTATCTGTATCGTTCATGTGCGAGAACGGGGAAAGATTCGTCAGGTGGAGAAGCAAATCCAGAAGGAGTTCGTACAGGGAACTTTGCCTGAACCGAAGGAAATCTGCACCAAGCAATTGTACCATGTCATCGACGATATTGAGCGGGTGGAGGTTGATGAGGAAGAGATTGCCCAGTTCCTGCCCGAGGTTACTAAACGGTGGGCTTGGTTGGAGAAGGAAGACCTGATTAAGCGCATCGTGAGTCGCGAGTTCGGACGTTTCTTGCAATATTATGCCAACGCGCCAGAAATAGAGGCCGTCACTACAGGTAAGTCTTCTTCTGGCAAGAGTGACGATGGAAAGGGACGTAATCGTAAGCGTAAGGGCGATCGTACAGCCGAGGAAGGATATGTACGCATGTTTCTCAATGTAGGAAAAATAGATGGAATGTATGCTCGTGAGATAATCAGCATGATCAACAATCACGTCAAGGGGAACAAGGTGGAGATTGGTCGTATCGACTTAATGAAGAACTTCTCATTCGTAGAGGTTGCCGAGGAGGATGCTGATCGCGTAGCCAAGGCCTTGAAACATGGTGTTACGGTCAAGGGACGTAGCGTGGTCATCGACCGTAGCCAGCCTCAGCCTCAGAATGCGACATCTGTTTCTTCTCGGGAGGATGCCAAAAAGGACCGTCCCAAGAAGGAGAAACAACGTGATGGGAAGAAACCCTCCCGGGAAGAAAGGGGCTATTCGGCTCCGCGGGGCAAGAAATATGCCAAGGAGGATTGGATGAAGTTTCTTCATCCTGACAAGAGTGAGAAACCAGCTCAGGGAACACTTATAGGTGAGGAACCTGATTTTAGCGAAGAAGGGTGGGCACGCCGCTTTCCCAAGAAAAAGAAATAAGAATATGAAAAAAATACGCCATTTCATCCTCTTATTTATCGTTTTGGCGGTAGGAGGAAACAATATCAAAATTCATGCCGATGAAGGCATGTGGATGCTGAATAAGATAGATCAAAAGACTGCCGAGGTAATGAAGGGCTTAGGGCTTCAACTCACTCCCGACGAATTGTATGACCCGGATGGGGTGAGTCTGAAGGATGCTGTGGTGGATTTTGGAGACTTTTGTACGGGTGTGGTAGTCAGTCCTCAAGGTTTGGTTTTTACCAATCATCATTGCGGATATGGTTCTATTCAAAAACTATCCACTCCCGAGGATGATATCTTGAAGAATGGTTTCGTGGCACATCGGTTTTCCGAAGAACGTCCCGCCAAGGGACTCTTTGTGCGTTTTCTTCAGCGTACCGAGGAATGCTCCGAGCGCGTCATGCAGGCATTGGATAGCCTCTACAGGGCCATGCCTGATATGGAGGCAAAGGAAATAGATGCACTATATCTTGATAGTATTTGTATAGCGGTGGAACGGGACTTTTCTGTCGCAAATCCCGGTCTCGACTGTCAGGTGAAGAACTATTATGGCGGAAATGCCTTTTACGTATCTTTCTACAAGGTGTACAACGATATACGTCTCGTCTTTACCGCCCCTGAGTCATTGGGACGCTTTGGCGGTGATACGGACAACTGGGTGTGGCCTCGTCAGACAAGTGATTTCAGCGTCTTTCGTATCTATGCCGACAAGAATGGCGAACCTGCCGAATACAGCGAGGAAAATGTGCCTTATCAGGCCAAGCGTTATGCAAAGGTATGCATGGATGGTTATCGTCCAGGGGACTATTGCATGACGGTCGGTTATCCGGGCAGCACCGACCGCTATCTCAGTTCGTGGGGTATTCGAGAGCGGGTGGATACACGCAATATTTCTACCATCCAGGTGCGTGGACGTAAGCAGGATGTATGGAAGACTTTTATGGATAAGAGCCGTTCCATCGCTCTAAAATATGCAAGCAAATGGATGGGAAGTAGCAATTATTGGAAGAATAGCATCGGTATGAATAAGGCGGTGGCTGAACTGGATGTCATCGGTCAGAAACAGCAGTTGGAGAAACGTGTACGTGCTTGGTATGAGGCACGGGCTGATTTGAAGAACCGCTTTGGTGAGATGTTCGGGCTTTTGGAAGATGCCTACAACCAACGTCAGGAATTGGTTAGGGCAGATGGCTTCTTCAACGAGACGTTTGTACGGGGTATCGAGATATACCGCATTGCGTCTATTCTGAATAGTATGCCGCAGGATGCTGATTCTGCACAGGTGGCTGCTACACGCGAGTCGGTGAGACGCTTCTTCCGCGACTATGAACCCCAGGTAGATTGTGCAACAATGGCCGCTTTGCTACAGAACTATCGCGAGCAGGTGCCAGCTCAATACTTGCCCCCTTGTTTCGAGTGCATAAATTCTCAGTACGGAGGTTCTACCCAAGCGTATGCCGATGCTCTTTTCCAGCAGTCTATTTGTGCTGATTCTACCTGTATCGATCGTCTTTTGGCCGACAGTACGTTGCGCGATACCGATCCGGGTTTGCTTTATGCCCAGGCTATTCCCGACAAAATGATGGATTTTGGTACTCGGATGAAGGAATATAATCGTACCATCAATTACAATGAGCGTATGCTTACGCAAGCCCTTCTCGAAATGGAGCAGGAAACGCCCCATTACAGTGATGCGAACTTTAGTATGCGTCTTAGTTACGGTTTCATCCAGGATTATACGTCTCAGGGTACTCATTTCCCCTATTACACCAATGCGCAAAGCCTTCTTGACAAAGCGGCCAAGCAGGATCAGATAGAAGACTACCGCTTGGAGGAGAATCTTGTATCACTTATGCAGAAAGGTAATTTCGGTCGCTATGCTGACAAGGAGAAGCGTGAGTTGCATCTTTGCTTCATCAGCAACAACGATATCACGGGCGGAAATAGTGGAAGTCCCATGTTCAATGGCAAGGGCGAACTCCTTGGACTTGCCTTCGATGGCAACTGGGAAGCAATGTCGGGTGATATCAGTTTCGACGAGAATCTTCAGCGTTGCATCGGGGTGGATGTCCGCTTCATTCTCTTTCTCATTGACAAGTGGGGTAAGGCAGACAATCTGATCAAGGAATTGGGTATTTGATACGTCAAATTTTGCATACGTTGTGCATTCGGTGTGCAACCGGTATGCAACCGGTATGCAACCGGACTCTCGCGGGTCTTTTTAAATCATTCAATATTATACCCTATCGGTACTTTATTGTGGTTTTTGTGAGGTTTTATACCTTTTCGGTTATAATTGCTTGGTGATTTGATGCAATATTCATACATTTGCACCCGAAAGGGTTTTTTGTATTGAACATATAGTCATTTCGTTGAATGGAACCAAACAAAATTTCTGCCAGAGTGAAGGCTTTGCGAAAGGAGTACAATCTGACTCAGGAAGATCTTGCCTACAAGTCAGGAGTAGGTTTGCGCTTTCTGCGTGAACTTGAGCAAGGCAAACCAACCGTGCGTTTGGATAAGGTAAATCAGGTGTTGAATCTATTTAACCTGGAAGTTGGAGTATGCGTCAAGGAAAGGTCTTTGTAGATGACCGCTTTGCCGGTATCATCAGTGAGGTGGCAGGTGGATTTCTTTCTACATTCAAGGACTTGTTTGAAGCGTGAACCATTTTGTTCACCGCTTGTTCACCGCTTGTTCGCCGCTTGTTCACCGCTTGTTCGCCTAGGTCAGCCTTTTACAAACCGGAGAAGAGTCAATCTTTAAGAATTACTGCCATCACTACTGGCAACGATGGATAGAACTATGGAGATTGATGCCTGATGTCTGTTCCGACAAAAACCTAAAAAACACTTGTCTGCAATGCTGATGCTCTGCGAGCCTCATGGAGATGAAACCGCCTGATTTTCCTTGTGAGTTCCTTTGCAGGAAACTCACAGATAAAATCACCCAATTTCCTCTCCAGTCCTTTGGACTCAGCATTGCAACCAAGCCATAAACCAGCTCCTTCGTCGCAATAAATCGTTCTCTGAACTATCCCTTACAGTTAGAATGCATACATCGTATCTGTATCGGTGTCGAAATAGTAGTGCTCGCTCTGGTCGCACGTGGGAGCAAAGTTCCAAAGGATGCCAATACGAACCTTGGCCAGACGCATGTAGTTCCAAAGCTGTTGCCTATGTTCTGCACAAAGGGTATCAACGGCCTTACATTCAATGAAGACCTTGTCCTTGCAGAAGAAGTCCACATAGTGCTTATGCTTTATCTGTTGTCCATGAAACTCAACTGTAAAGTAGTATTCCTTCTGGTTGAGTATCTGTCTCTCATCGAGCAGAATCTTCAAGGCATCCTGATACATGTACTCATTCAGAAAAGGTCCAAGTTCTGTATGTACTGTCTGGCAACATCCGTTGAGGTCATAGCAAAACTTCTTCAACTTAGCCATCAATTCAGAATCGCGTTCTGCGAGTTTCTTTATGGTGTATTTCATAAGCGTTGTGTTTACTGTTCTATCAGTATGACGGATTTTCAGAGGAAAGGTTTATCCGAGGAATGGTTTATTTTGGTTTATCGCTCTGAAAGGTTGTATTACCCGAAGGGTGATGAATTGAGTGGTTGAAAATATCTGGGAGTTTACTCACAAGGATTTTCAAGCATTCAATCCATCAAGGGCCCGTAGAGACCTGCAACCTTTCAGAGTGTTTTTTAGGTTTTTGTGGTTCTTCTTCTGTGCATACAAAATTAGCTTGTGCCATACAAAATGTGGTTGCTGGTGAACAAAAACCTAAAAAACACTTGTCTGCAATGCTGATGCTCTGCGAGCCTCATGGAGATGAAACCGCCTGATTTTCCTTGTGAGTTCCTTTGCAGGAAACTCACAGATAAAATCGCCCAATTTCCTCTCCAGTCCTTTGGACTCAGCATTGCAGCCAAGCCATAAACCAGCTCCTTCGTCGCAATAAACCGTTCTCTGAACTATCCCTTACAATTAGAATGCATACATCGTATCTGTATCGGTGTCGAGGTAGTAGTGCTCGCAGGGAAAAGAGTGTGTTAGATGGGATATATAACAAATACAGTCGCTCGTTCCTCGCTCAAAAACAGTTTCGCCTGGCTGAGTTGTAACTATGGTTTTTCAGGCTTTTGTGTGTAAATCCACCCGCATCTTACACACAGGTTATCACAGGTGAGCCAAAATCCATTTTTCAGGGTTGATATGGCAGATTAAGGTGCAAAAACAAAAATTTCCTTCTTTTTTTTATCTTTTATTTATTAGAAACTAATTTCAACGAACTAACTAACTGTAAATACTATAGTTATTCTCTTGTCAGTAAAAGTAGTTTTTGTAGTTAAGTAGGTTGTGTTTTTGATAATTACGAATATTTTTTTTTGCTCAAAGAGCTTTTTTTTTGATTGTTTTTTTGGAGGATATAAAAAGTGTTATATATCTTTGCCTTGTTATTGGGGTGTGTGCAAAGAGTTGAATTATTCAGAAAATAACTTGAAAATTAGAGTGTTATATACATATTTTATTAATTTTAAACAAAAGGTCAATGAAACGAATTTTTCGTAAATTGCTCGCATTTGTTCCGTTGCTGATGCTCGGAATGAGTGCACAGGCCCTTGTCCCCAGAGCGGACGGGACCTACGTGATTAGGAATGCGTCTGACCTGTATGCTTTCGCGCAGATAGTTAAAGCGGGAGAGTGGACAGCCAGCGCAGTAGTGACTGCCGACATCGACTATACCGCCTACAAGGATGGTATCATCGGTGCTGGAGAGAAAGAGTATTGTGGTAATTTCGATGCTCAGGATCACAAGATTACCATCGACATGCAACTGGATCGTAACAAGCTCGGTTCAG
>DCHV01000043.1 GCA_002314945.1 Prevotellaceae bacterium UBA1743 | reverse complement strand
TGGGGGCATCAAACTTGGGTTAAGCTACCTAATGAACGCTATTGGCAAGCGTGAAAAGGAAGGGAAGCCAGTCTTCATTGATGAGCTGATGAGAGAGGAAGAACTTCGAAAAGTTTTTTTGTTAGAATCAGCTAATGACGATGCGCCGATATCTCCCGAGGACTTTGAAACGGAAGGAATGCCTGTTCCTGTTGAATCAAGGATATTGATGGGTGACATGGTAGAACCTACTGCTGAAATGGTATAGGTAGCGAATGCTCCATCTTGTGAAGAAAGATTTACTTGTTGAGTATTTCTATCTTACAAGTATGTTTCTTGTTCTTCTTGTCATAGTTGATGCCAACGAGGAGAATCTTGCCAGACTCGGGTGATGATGTCGAGTTAAGATACTCGGAAACCTTGGTGGGATAGTTCTGGCGTTTTATCTGCTGAATGGCAGAGTCTGCATCATTGTTGTATTTGAGTTCTAGCAGAATGGCTGGCTTGTCTATGTTTCTGCGTGGAATAAGTACAAGATCAGCAAAACCCTTACCCGTTGCAAGCTCTCTGTGTACAATATAATCGTTCTGTGCATAGATATATGCTATGGTCAGAACACAGGCAAGGGAATTTTCGTTGTTGTAGGAGAGTATGCTGGTGTTCTCGTCATGAGCACGGTCAATAGTCTCAGCAACATAATCTGCATTCTCAAGAAGTGTCTCTTTGAGAAGCTTCTTAGAACTGCAGATTACAGAAGCTATCTTCCAACCACTGCTCTTTACGGCATTTTCCATCTCTCGACGAACTTCATAGTTGGGTATGTAGCACTCTTCAGCTTCAAAATCATATGCGAGATAGCCAAGATGGATAAGGACAGTAAGAACTTCATCCTTGCTCTTTACTATGTTCATGTCATTACAGAAACTAGTTGTGTCCACATCGCACCTACCGCCAGAAAGCATATAGATGATGTCATCCTTCAGTCCTTCGAAATTCATCTCAATGTAGGTTGTGACCTGTTCCAGTGCACCAGTCTTCGCCCAGAAACTCCTGCAATATCCACCACGCAATGCCATCATTACAGAGTTGGGATTGAAGATTGACGGTTCATTTCCAATTGTATATCCGTCATACCATTGCTGCATTTCTTTGAAGTCGCATTGTTTCTCCTCACAAAGTGTCTTGACCTCCTTGCGAGTAAAACCAAAATATCTTGCCATACCCATTGGCGATGTGACAGAATACTCTTCAAAATTGTTTAGTGCAGACTCCGTCTTGTATTTCTTGATTGGAAGAATGCCCGTCATATAAACACCCGCAAACACCTGTAACGTACTGCCTCCCTTGAACATTCGCCTTAGCCAATTGACGTATGAATCCATCACTTTGCTTTCCGGTTCGAACTCTCGACAGATGGCATCCCATTCATCTATGACCATGATAAAAGAGTCGCCTGTTGCCTGATTGATCATGATGAGCATCTCCATGAAATCCTTGTTGAAATCATCTGGGATGATTCCTGGGTATGCTTTCTTTACATCAGCCTTCAACTCTTCCTGCATTATGTCAATGATATTAGGTTCATCCTTATGAATTGACGTAAAGTCTGTAATATCCAGTTTGATTACAGGAAACTTATTCAGGTACTTCTCAAAGGTAGGGTCCTTAGCTATTTCAAGATTCTCAAAGAGTGAACGAGAGTCACAAGAACGGTCATAGTAGGCACAAAGCATATTGGCCGCCATGGATTTTCCAAAGCGACGGGAACGGGTTACACAGCTGCGTCGTTGCTCTGTAAACAGTGTTCCGTTTACAACCGAGATTAGCCCGGACTTGTCAACATACGTTGAGTTCAGCGCCTGTGAAAAACTCAAATTTCCTTTATCAATATATGTGCCCATACGATTCTTTTGACGAATTAAAGTAATGATCACAGTGACCTTTGGTGGCAAAGGTAATGATGTCTATCTATTTGGCTTGCGTATAACCTTCCTTGTGCAGAATTTCCAGTAGTTTCGTGCGGTGGTCGCCCTGAATGACGATTTCACCTTCTTTGGCTGTTCCACCCACACCACATCGTTGTTTCAGTAGTTTGGCCAGGGCTTGCATATCCTCTTCGGTTCCCACAAAACCTCGGATCAGGGTTACGGTCTTGCCGCCTCTGCCAGCCTTCTCCATACTCAAGCGTAGTTTCTGCTGTGTCTTGGAGAGTGTGTCGCTTTCAGGCGTTTCTTCCTCGGCGTATCCGTAATGGGGATCGGTGGAATATACCACCCCCACGCGTTTGTTCTTGTTGGGTGCTGTTGCAGTATGTTCCTCGTGGCCGTTTGCTTCCGAAGTCTTTCCTGCCAAAGCCTCCAATGCACTTTTCCAGTCAGCCATTGTGCCTCAGTCTTAGTTGCCTCGCATCATCTCTATGGCGGTATAGAGCACTCCGGCTTCGCCTCGGAACGTCCCTGAGCCTTGTGGTGTGCCATCTGGCTTGTACCACTCGTAGAAACTCTGGTTCTGGATTACTCTGTCGAGCATGGGTGAGAGTACATCGTGTGCCTCCTGCCATTTGCCGTACTTGGCCAGTGCATGTACCATGCGAGCGCCGAACCATGTCCAGTCACCACCATTCTGATAGGTATAGGGTGCCATGCGATGCAGATAGACTTCGTCGGGGTAGGGGGGATATACAGTGATGCCGATGGTCTGTGCATTGGCTTTCTTCTGACAATCCAGCATGTGAGCCAGCGAAGCGTCTATCTCGTCATCCTCCAGAATGCCAGCCAGGATGGCTACGGCAGTACTACCCTGTACGAATATCGAATCCTCGGGGAAGTCCTCGGGGAAGGGTGAGTCCTTCAGATACAGGTGTGGACGGAACTTCTGGTTCTCTTCATCCCACAGATACTGCCTTGTGTTTTTGGTGATCTCCTTGCTCAACTTTTCCCACCGTTGTCTGTCTGCCTTCTCAGTAGCCATTTCTGCCATGTCATTCAGGGCGAGGACAAACATTGCGTTGTCGTAGGGGTCGCAGCAGATGTGAGAATTCTCGTTCAGTCTTACACCCCAGTCATTCTCGGGTTGCACGTCACCCCAGTCAACGGTAGTGGCACCTGTCACAAGGCCGTATCTGGAATCCATCTTGCAGTTGAGGATGTACTCCATACAACGCACCAGATGTTCATATACGGTTGCACCATATACCTCCTGTTGCAAGTATTCCTTGTTGCCGCTCTTCCTTACATACTTGGCCACGGCTTGTACCAGTGAAGTTTCCTGATCGGTCTCCACCGTGTTCTTGTGTGCCATGTATTGGGGAGCCAGGTCGGAGTAGATAAAATTGTAGGGTACGTCACTCTTGTTGATGGGTACAAAGCCGTCCACGATGTTTCCATCCTCCCCCTGGAAGGCGAAGAACGTATTCAGGTTCTCGCGTACGAGCGAGTCGGGCATTGTCTCCATCGACAGTTCGATGAACGTGTTGTAGTCGCGTATCCAAACTTCGGCATAGGAAGAACCCGCATTGAATCCTTGTGAAGCCAAGTTCTTGGCGAGTTTCTCCACTTCGTCGTAACGTGCATCTGTACGCAATGGTTCTGGTGCTTTCGATGTGTTCTTGCAACTGGCGAGGATAGCGAGTGCAACAGTCAGCAGGATGGCGTGCTTCTTCATGTTTTATTCAGATTTTTCGGAGGATTCGGTTGTGCCCTTCATTGCTTTTTCCATCTCGGGCGTGATTTTGTAATTCTTGTTCAATCCTTCGACGATGTCCTGAGTGATGTTGTACTGGGGATTGGCGATGAGCAGGTTGTCGCCCGCCTTGATCATCACATAGTCGTATTTCTTGTCCTCGTTGTAGCGCTTCAGGAAAGATTGGATGCTGTCGCGTGCCTCCTCGTTGATACGTGCCTGCTCGGCATTGAACTCTCCATTCAGCCGTTCTGCCAGTTCCTGTAGGTCGGCTTGCTCGCGTTGCAGGTTGTTCTGTGCGCGTTCCAGTTCGTCGCGGGTGGTGAAGCCGTTGTTCTCGTACTTCTTCTGCAACGATGCGGCATGGGCTTCCAAGGTGCGTTGCTTCTCGCCCAAGGTGTTTTGGATGTTGGTTCCTTTACGTGTGAGGACCTCGCTGTAATCCTTGTAAAGCTGGTATTGGTTCATCAGGGAATCCAATTCTACGTAGGCGATTTTTGCCCCTTGTATGTCACCCGATTTCTCGTTGGCAGAGTTCTCTCCTTGCGTTTTGTTACCGCAACTTGTCATTGTCAGACATGCAGCCAGCATGGTTGCACCCCACAGATACTTTTTTGTGTTCATTTCGTTTATGATGTTTAGTTTTTTGTTTCTGTTTTTCTGCGTTCGCTCACTTTGTGCCGGTTCTCCTTGCGCTCCATGGCATCCATGCTCTGCACGCAATGGATTCCTCGTCTGCGCATCTCCTTGTTGCCGCTGATGTGTGTGCTGCTGAAGGTCCCGTTTGGCACGATTATCATTTTTATACACAAAAGAACGACCGCTAAGGCAACAATTCCCAGTGTAATGAAAGCGAGTTTCAACATTATTTCTTATATTTGCGTCCGCAAAGGTATATAAAAACATAATATCAGCCAAAAAATATGAGTGAAATCGAATTGAAACCTGCCAGCGTGTTCGAGTGTTTTGCTCGGATCAATGCCGTACCGCGTCCCTCCAAGCGCGAAGAGAAAATGATAGATTTCCTGTTGCATTTCGGACAGGAATCAGGGCTTGACACCCAATGTGACGAGGTGGGGAACGTCATTATACGCAAACCAGCCACCCCGGGCATGGAGCATCGCAAGACGCTGATCCTGCAGAGTCACATGGACATGGTATGCGAGAAGACGGCCGACACGGTCATCGACTTTGCGCAGGATGCCATACAGACATACGTGGATGGTGAGTGGATGAAAGCCAAGGGTACCACATTGGGTGCCGATGATGGCATAGGTATGGCTATGGAGATGGCTGTGCTGATGAGCAATGATATTCAGCACGGACCTCTGGAATGTGTGTTCACACGCGATGAGGAAACAGGTCTTACGGGTGCCGACGGCATGAAACCAGGCTTCATGACTGGCGATATGCTGGTCAATCTCGATAGCGAGGATGAGGGCGAAATATTTGTCAGCTGTGCGGGAGGTTGCCGTACTTTAGCTGAACTTCCCTTTACCCTCCAGCCGATGCCTGCAGGTATGTTCACCTTCTCGCTGTGCATCAAGGGGCTCACGGGAGGACATAGCGGTGATGATATAGACAAGAAGAGGGCCAATGCCAACAAACTCCTGGCGCGTTTCCTCTACCGCAGTCAGAAGAAATACGATCTCCGTCTGGTCGATCTACAGGCAGGTGGCTTGCACAATGCGATTCCACGCGAAGCATCCTGTCTGTGTGCCGTTCCCTTTGGCGACAAGGAAATGGTGCGTGTCGATTGGAATGTCTTTGCTGCCGAGGTGGAGGAGGAGTATAGTGTCACGGAGCGCTCTATGGAGTTCCTCCTCCAGAGCGAGGATCCTGCTTCGGAGGTGGTGGACAAGGATGCCTCCACCCGTCTCATTACAGCACTTCAAGGCGTGTACAATGGTGTCTTCGCTATGTGTCAGGATATCGCCTTGGTCGAGACGAGTTCCAATTTGGCGAATATCCGTATGAACCGCGAGAAACTTGTCTTCGAGGTGTTGAGCAGTCAGCGTAGCAGCCTTCTCAGTGCCCGTCAGAACATGGCCGACACCTTTGCCGCAGTATTCGAGTTGGCAGGTGCTCGTGTCGATATCGGAGAGGGCTATTGCGGATGGAAGATGAACCCTCATAGTCAACTCCTGAAGATAGCCGTGGAGCAGTATCGCCAATGTTTCGGCCGTGAGCCAGTGGTGCGTGGTATTCATGCAGGCCTCGAATGCGGACTTTTCAGCGAGAAGTATCCCGGCCTTGATATGATTTCCGTAGGTCCCACCCTTCGTGGCGTCCATAGCCCTGATGAGCGACTACTCATTCCCACGGTACAGATGGTGTGGGATCATCTGTTGGCAATCATGGCAAATATCCCGGAACGTTGAAACGGCTACTCTCTATCATAGGAATTTGTGCCCTGTTGTACGCTTGTGTGGATGACGAGCGTTGGACGACCGATACCTCTGCCACTCTCACTTTCTCTCAGGACACAGTAGCTTTCGACACCCTCATTTCCACCATTGGTAGTGCCACACGCACGTTGGTGGTGTCCAATCCCTCCGACCGAGGCGTGCGTCTCAGTCGTGTCTTTCTGCTGCAGGGCTCAAAAAGTCCCTTTCGCGTGAATGTGGATGGACAATACCTGGCAGGTGGAGTAGGAGAGGATTTCGAGGTCCGTCATGGCGACAGCATCGTGGTGCGTATCGAGGTCACGCCTCCCCTCAATGGATGTGACACCGCGAGACAATATGTCGATCAACTGGCCTTCCGACTCGAAAGCGGTATCGAGCAGCGCGTCCATCTATCCGTAGGTTCCCAGGATGCCCATTTCCTGCATGGATGGGTGATTTGCTCCGACGACACTCTCACAGCAGGGATGCCCTACGTGGTATATGATTCCCTCGTGGTAGATACTGGAGCCATTCTGACTGTCGATTCCGGTGTGCAATTGCTCTTCCACGACAAGGCAGGACTTCTGGTACGTGGTACCCTCCATGCAGGAGGAAGTCTCTCTCGTCCCGTCATATTCCGGGGCGACCGTACCGATCACCTGTTCGACTATCTGCTATACGACAATACCCCCAGTCGCTGGGAGGGACTTACGTTCACCAGTACCAGTCACGACAACTATCTTTCCTATTGCGACATTCATGGCAGTCGCTATGGTATTGTGTGCGATAGCACTACGGTCGAGCGTGATATGCTGGTCATGGACAATTCTATCGTTCACAATATCGGTGGTGATGGCCTCCAACTCAACCATTGCAAGGCGAGGTTTACCAATACGCAGGTGAGCAATACCTTAGGACGTACCGTCAATATCTTCGGCGGAGAATACGATTTTGTGTATTGCACCATCGCCCAGTTCTATCCTTTCGACTCCAAGAGGCAGGATGCTCTCTATATTGCCAATCAGATAGGTGACAATTATCGTCCTCTGTATCGTGCTCATTTCCTCAATAGTGTGGTTACGGGTTATGCCGAGGATGTCATCATGGGTTCCATCAGCGAGGGGCAGGATGAGCCGTGCGATTATCTCTTCGATCATTGTTATCTCAAGACGGTTGCTTCCGACGATTCCTTGCGATTCCGACATGTCCTGTACGAGGATAAGGATATGGAACCTCGTGGATCCGACAACTTCCGTCTCTTCGATACCGACAACTTTATCTATGATTTCACCCCCGACTCGCTGAGCCGCATCCGCAACATGGCGGATTCCACCCTCACCGATATACGATACGACCGTCTCGGACGTAGCCGTACCCTCGATGAGGCTCCCGATGCCGGGTGTTACGAATGGAAAGAATGAAAACCGTCCTCATGGTGGTGGGGCGTACCACCGACAAGCATTTTACGGCCAGTATCGAGGAATATGTAGCACGTGTCAATCATTACATACCCTTCTCACTCGAGGTGATACCCGAACTCCGTTCCACCCGCAATCTGAGCGAGGCGGCACAGAAGGAGAAGGAGGGCGAACTCATCCGCAAAGCCCTTCAGCCAGGTGATTACCTTGTTCTTCTCGACGAGCACGGAGCAGAGATGCGTAGCATGGAGTTTGCCCGTTGGATGCAGAAGCGCATGGCCTCCAGCCCTCGACGTCTTGTTTTTCTCGTGGGAGGACCCTACGGCTTTTCTCCCGATATCTATGCCTTGGGGCAGGAGAAAGTGAGCCTTAGCCAGATGACACTCAGCCACCAGATGATACGTCTCCTTTTTGTCGAGCAGATATATCGTGCCATGACCATCCTCCATGGCGAACCCTATCATCACGAGTGAAATGGCAGGACTCAGGCGTCAGAACAAGGCTGTAGGATATACGCTCGGCATCATCGCTTCCGTTTGCTATGGGCTCAACCCCTTCTTTGCCATCCCTCAGTATGCTCAGGGGATGACCACCGAGAGCGTACTCATCTACCGATATCTCTTTGCCGTAGCCTTGACTGCAATAGTTATGCTTCTGCGTAGGGAATCGTTCCGACTCACCTTGCGTCAGGTGTTCCTCCTTGCTGGTATGGGCGTGCTCTTTGGCCTCTCCAGCCTCACTCTGTTCCTCTCCTACAACTATCTCGATTCAGGTATTGCATCCACCATCCTGTTCACCTATCCTCTGTTTGTGGCTCTGCTCATGGCTGCATTCTTTCACGAGCGGCTCCGTCTTCACAAGGTGGTTGCCCTCTTCCTTGCTTTCATCGGTATCAGCCTCCTGTATCATGGCGAGGGAGGCACCACACTCCATCCCATAGGTGTCCTGCTCGTCATAGCTTCCTCGCTATCCTATGCTTTCTATATCATCGGGGTAAACAAGGGTGGACTTCATGCCCTCTCCTCCTACCAACTCACCTTCTACGCCATGCTCTTCGGCCTCCTCTTCTTTCTTGTTATCCTCGTTGTTCGCGGTCAGGCTTTGCAACCCCTCAGCACCCCTATGCTATGGCTTGATAGCCTTGGTCTTGGCTTGTTTCCTACGTTTATGTCCATGGTCTTTATCGCTCAGAGCATCCGTATTGTAGGGGAGACACCAGCAGCCATCCTCGGAGCACTCGAACCGCTCACAGCCCTTGCCGTCAGCGTGATGGTCTTCGGAGGGGTTCTTACAGCTACCAATTGTGTGGGGATTCTTCTCGTCCTTCTGGCTGTCTTGCTCACTACCACAGGAGGACTTGTGCGTAGATGTATGCGTCATCGATGAGGCCCCTCAGCCAATATTCAGACATAACCCAATCATAGTACTTCCGTTATCTCTGCGTTATAGGTGCGTTATGGGTGGACGCAAGTTGGTCATTGTGACACGAAGCCTAACGTGCCTTTGTCTGAAACAACTCACGCCTGAAATAAAAATATACTCCCGTTTATTTTGTATTTCTCTCGCTTATTCGTAACTCTGAACTGTCGTTCGAAGGTACTCACGCTCGGAAAAATCAAAATAAATTTTGTTTTTCTCTCGCTTAATCGTACCTTTGGGCATTCGCCCGAAATTACTCACGCTCGGAAATAAAAATATACTCCCGTTTATTTTGTATTTCTCTCGCTTATTCGTAATTTTGCAAGAATTATAAGAAAAGATAAAGAAATGGGCCGGAAAATTGAGCATATTGGTACTGTGGAGCGGGTGGGGGACCAACTCGTTGTGGTACGTGTCGCACAAACTTCGGAGTGCGGAGGATGTGCTGCTGCCCATTTGTGTAAGAACGGGGAGGAGAAGGGGAAAAGAATGGAAATCCACTACCCTCAACCGGAATGTTTTTCTGCTGGAGATCGCGTGATGGTGACGGTTGACGATGCTATGGGCAGGTGGGCCGTGTTCGTGGCGTATGTAATACCTATTTTATTATTATTGTCTGGATTGTCGCTCTTGACACGCCTGTGGAACGATGGGCGTGCGGCATTGGGAGCTCTGGGCCTTGTGTGTGTCTATTTCTGCGTCCTGCGCCTGTATAGGAATAGGATTGCACGAAAACTGAATTTCGAAATAAAAAAATTATAAGAAACGATTGATATATGAATACCATTTTGATTGCTGTAATTGTGTTGGGCGTGATAGGATTGGCCTCGGCTCTCATCCTGTTCTTTGCATCCCACAAGTTTGCCGTGCATGAAGATCCTCGTATCGCACAGGTGGCAGAAGTGTTGCCGCAAGCCAACTGTGGCGGATGTGGTTATCCCGGATGCGGTGGATTTGCAGCTGCTTGTGTGAATGCAGCTGATGAAGGTAGTTTGGACGGTAAGTTGTGTCCCGTAGGCGGCCAGGCGGTGATGGAACAAGTTGCTTCCGTACTGGGGATGCAAGCCAGTTCTGCTGCTCCCAAGGTGGCTGTGGTACATTGCTCGGGTACCTGTGACGCTCGTCCTCATGGAGTGGAATTTGATGGAGTACACAGTTGTCGTATCCAGAATATGACGGGTATGGGCGAGACGCAATGCCTATATGGTTGTCTGGGTGAGGGTGACTGCGAACACGCCTGTCTCTTTGGCGCTATCAAGGTGGATCCCGTGACTCGCATCGCTCAGGTGGATGAGAGTAAGTGTACGGGGTGCGGCGTGTGTGCCAAGACTTGTCCACGAGGCATCATCGAATTGCGTCCCCTTGGCCCCAAAGGACGTAGAATGGCGGTATTGTGCAACAACAAGGACAAGGGAGCCCTGGCCGTGAAAGAGTGCAAGAACAGCTGTATCGGATGCGGGAAATGCGTGAAGACGTGCGAGAAGTTTGAAGCTATCACCCTGGATGCCAATTTGGCACGAATAGATCCCGACAAATGTCGTCTTTGCCGCAAGTGTGAAGAGGCTTGTCCTCGGGGTGCCATCCATGCCTTCAACTTCCCTCCGAAGAAACCGAGTGTACCAGAAGGAGAAAAGACGACTACAGAAACCTCAAATCAAGAATAATATAGATAGCAGACATGAATACATTCAAAATAGGTGGTGTACATCCCGCAGAGAATAAACTGTCGGCAGGTAGCCCCATTCGTGAGGCGAATCTACCCAAACAGGCAGTATTCAGTATGTTCCAGCATATTGGAGCACCTGCCAAACCAGTAGTAAAGAAGGGTGACATAGTGAAAGTGGGTACTCTGTTGGGAGAACCAGGAGGCTTTGTTTCAGCTCCCGTATATTCCAGTGTATCGGGCAAGGTAAGCAAGGTAGATGTGGCTCTGGATGCCAGTGATACCCGCCGCATGGCCGTATATGTGGATGTGGAGGGAGATGAATGGGAGGACACCATTGATCGTAGCGCCACGCTGGTGAGAATGGACGATAGGAAAGATCTGGACGGAAAAACTATCATAGAGAAGATCAAGCAAGCGGGCATTGTCGGTATGGGAGGTGCTACGTTCCCCTGCCATGTGAAACTGTGTCCTCCGCCAGGTTCCAAAGCTGAATGCGTGATCATCAATGCAGTGGAATGTGAACCCTATCTGACAGCCGACCATCGTCTGATGCTGGAACATGCCGACGAGATTTTGGTGGGTGTACAGTTGCTTATGAGGGCTGCAGGAGTGGACAAGGGCTATATAGGCATAGAGAACAACAAGCCTGATGCCATCGCTCTGATGAAAGAAAAGACGGCAAGTATGGCCAATATCCAGGTGGTTCCCCTAAAAGTGAAATATCCTCAGGGAGGTGAGAAACAACTGATAGACGCTGTGATAGGTCGTCAGGTGCCTGCTCCGCCAGCCTTACCCATCAGCGTGGGTGCCGTGGTGCAGAATGTAGGTACTGCCTATGCCGTATATCAAGCGGTGATGAAGAACAAACCTCTGATTGACCGTGTAATCACAGTGACGGGCAAGAGTGTGCAGAATCCCAGTAACCTATTGGCGCGTCTGGGAACACCTTTCCAACAACTGATCGAGGAATGTGGCGGATTACCCGAAGATACGGGTAAGATAATAGGTGGTGGCCCCATGATGGGAAAGGCGCTGATAAGTCTGGAAGTGCCTATGACAAAGGGCTCGAGCGGATTGTTGGTGATGACGGAGAAGGAAGCGCGTCGCGTGAAGCCTGATCCTTGTATCCGTTGTGCCAAGTGCGTGAATGCCTGTCCCATGGGCTTGGAACCTTATCTGCTGTCCGTGGCAAGTGGTCAGCATCAATGGGATGTAGCAGAAGAAAATGACATCGTAAGTTGTATCGAATGCGGTTCGTGTGCCTTCACTTGTCCCAGTCATCGTCCGTTGCTCGACCTGATTCGACTGGGTAAGACGACCGTGATGGGCATCATCCGCGGACGTGCTGCCGCAAATTCACAAAGTAAAAAATGACAAGGAACTATGAATAAACTGATTGTATCATTATCGCCTCATGTACATAGCGGAGACTCCATACAGAAAAATATGTATGGGGTATGTCTGGCCTTGCTTCCTATGCTGGCGGCTTCGCTGTGGTTCTTCGGCTTGGGTGCTGCCATCGTGCTGGCAACTTCAGTGTTGGCATGTGTATTCTTTGAATGGGCAATCACCCGATTTATCCTCAAACGCGAGGAAACTACCATCTGTGATGGCAGTGCAGTACTAACTGGTTTGTTGCTTGGCTTCAATCTGCCGAGTAACCTCCCCCTCTGGATCATCATCCTCGGTGCACTGGTGGCTATTGGTATCGGAAAAATGACATTCGGAGGATTGGGACAGAATCCTTTCAATCCTGCTTTGGTAGGGCGTGTGTTTCTGCTCATCTCCTTCCCCGTACAGATGACATCGTGGCCCGTACCGGGACAGATGGCAAGTTATCTGGACGCCGAAACGGCTGCTACACCGCTGAGCATCATGTCTGGTGCTATTGCCACAGGCGATGCAAGTCTGCTGCACGATCTGCCTGACACAATGTCGATGCTGTTAGGGCACATGGGTGGCTCCTTGGGTGAAGTGAGCGCTCTATGCCTGTTGGCTGGCTGTCTGTTCATGCTGTGGCGTAAAATCATCACTTGGCACATCCCTGTGAGCATCCTGGGTACGGTGTTGGTATTCTCCACCCTCCTGCATGTGGCCAATCCTGTGTATGCCATGCCTCAGCAAGTGCTGCTGAGTGGAGGCTTGATATTAGGCGCTTGCTTCATGGCTACTGATTATGTGACTTCACCCATGACGGGCAAGGGACAACTGATCTATGGCGTGTGCATCGGCTTGCTGACGGTAGTCATCCGCAACTGGGGTGCCTATCCAGAGGGCATGTCCTTTGCTATCCTCATCATGAACGCCTTCACGCCTTTGATAAATACTTATTGCAAACCTAAACGATTCGGGGAGGTAACAAAGAAATGAAAAAACTGGAATCGACATGGTATAACATGGCTGGTGTCCTCACCCTCATCGCTGTAGTGGCGGGAGGAGCGCTGGCATACGTGAACGACTTAACTCAAGGTCCTATTAACGAAATAAAGGCTAAAACGCTATCGGATGGTATCTGCAAGGTACTGAAAGCAGAATCTGCCGTGGTACAGAAAATAGATTCCCTGGAGAATGGTAGCGTAGTGTATAAAACCGATAAGGGTTGTGCGGTACAGACAACCGATCCGAATGCTTTCGGTGGGAAGCTGACGGTGCTGGTAGGTCTGGACGGGCAAGGTTCTATTTTAGGGTATCAAGTGCTGGAGACAAGCGAGACACCGGGATTGGGCGCAAAAGCTGAATTCTGGTTCCAAGAGGGCCAGAAGGGTAACATCATCGGAAAGAACTTGGGAAAGAATAGTTTGAAGGTGCGTAAGGACGGTGGTGATGTGGATGCTATCACGGCATCAACTATCACAAGCAGAGCTTTCCTACGCTGTGTGAATGCTGCATATTCAGCTATCGAAGGACAATGCGACGTGGAGAGCGGTGCAAGTCAGCAACAAAAAAACAACGAAGGAAAGGAGGAAAATCATGAATAATCTGAAAGTGCTGTGGAATGGAATCATCAAGGAGAATCCCACGTTTGTACTCCTGCTGGGTATGTGTCCTACATTAGGCACTACAAGCAGTGCTCTGAATGGAATGTCGATGGGATTGGCCACAACGGCTGTACTCATCTTCTCCAACTTCTTGATTTCACTGATTAAGAATCTGATACCTGATATGGTACGTATCCCATCCTTTATCGTGGTTATTGCTTCCCTTGTGACTATCTTGCAGATGTGCCTCCAAGCATACGTTCCTGATGTATATGCTTCATTAGGCTTGTTTATCCCGCTGATTGTCGTCAACTGCATCATTCTGGGACGCGCTGAGGCTTTTGCAGCCAAGAACAATCCTCTGTCTTCAATTATGGATGGTATCGGTATGGGACTTGGTTTTACGTTGGGACTTACCCTGCTGGGAGCTGTCCGTGAGTTCTTGGGTACCGGACGAGTATTCAACTTTGAGATTTTCCCCGAAGCATACGGTGCCTTGATTTTTGTATTGGCGCCTGGTGCCTTCATCGCGCTTGGCTATCTGATAGCAATAGTGAACAAACTGAAAAAATAACATAGAATATGGCTTACATACTGATTTTCATAACGGCAATCTTTGTCAACAACATCGTTTTGTCGCAGTTCTTGGGTATCTGTCCTTTCCTCGGTGTGAGCAAGAAGGTGGACACCGCCATGGGCATGGGAGCGGCCGTGGCTTTCGTGCTGACTATTGCTACTGTAGTAACGTATCTCATCCAGCAGTATGTGTTGGTGACATGCGGATTGGAATATCTGCAAACCATCGCGTTCATTCTGGTGATTGCAGCCTTGGTGCAGATGGTGGAGATAATCCTGAAGAAGGTGAGTCCTGCCTTATATCAGGCATTAGGGGTGTTCCTTCCTCTAATTACTACCAACTGTTGTATTTTGGGAGTGGCCATTCTGGTGGCAAACGGAACATACGATGCAGCAGGGATGGAGCCTGATTTGCTCAACGGAGTGTGGTTCGCCCTATGTACTGCTCTCGGCTTTGCGCTGGCCTTGATTATCTTTGCTGGCATACGTGAACAATTGTCGATGATGAACATCCCTCGAGGAATGCAGGGAATGCCTATTGCATTGGTCACCGCTGGTTTATTGGCAATGGCTTTCATGGGCTTCAGTGGCGTGAACAACGGATTGATGAAATTATTTGGTTTATAGGATATACAACTTAATTGATTTTTTTGAATGAAGATTCTTTTGACAGGTGGAGCAGGTTACATCGGTAGCCACACCATTATCGAACTGGACAAGGCTGGCTATCAAGTAGCTGTAGTAGATAATCTCTACAACTCCAACCCCAAGGCATTGGAGCGTGTGAGCAAAATTATTGGCAAGGAAATTCCTTTCTACAAAGTGGATATTCGTGATGAAGAGGGTTTAACCAAGGCTTTTGAGGCTGAAAAGCCAGAAGCTGTCATCCACTTTGCTGGTTTGAAGGCAGTAGGAGAGAGTGTTGCAAAACCTCTGGAATACTACCACAATAATATGACTGGTACTTTCATTCTGTTGGATGTCATGCGCAAGCATGGATGCAAGAACATCATTTTCTCCAGTAGTGCTACCGTGTATGGTGATCCTGCTCAAATCCCCATCACAGAGGCTTGTCCAAAGGGACATTGCACCAACCCATACGGACAGACAAAGTCGATGCTGGAGGAAGTGCTGATGGATGTGCAGAAGGCTGATTCCGAATGGAATGTAGTACTGCTCCGCTATTTCAATCCCATCGGTGCTCACCAGAGTGGTACGATAGGCGAAAATCCTAATGGCATTCCCAATAATCTGATGCCCTATATCACTCAGGTAGCTGTAGGAAAAAGAGAGGAACTGGGCGTCTTTGGCAACGACTACGATACACATGATGGTACGGGTGTGCGTGATTATATCCATGTATGCGATTTGGCAGCTGGCCATGTATGCGCTCTGAAGGCAATCCAACGGAATTGTGGTTTGGGTATCTACAACCTCGGTACAGGTCATGGCTACAGTGTGTTAGATGTGGTGAATGCCTTCGAAAAGGCAAATGGCGTACCTGTAAAGTATAGCATCAAACCACGTCGTCCAGGTGATATTGCCACTTGCTACTGCAATCCTGCCAAGGCAAAAGAGGAACTGGGTTGGGAAGCACAATATGGTATAGAGGATATGTGTCGTGATAGTTGGAACTGGCAAAAGAACAATCCCAACGGCTATGATGAATAGTACATTGCAAGTGTCATAATATAAAAGACCTCCAAATCCTTGATGAGATTTGGAGGTCTTTTGTTGAAGGAAGGGAAGAAACATTAAAGGCTTTCCACTTCACTAAGCCAAGCCGTACTATTGGCATCGGATGGCATTCTCCAGTCACCACGAGGACTGAGAGAACAACTACCCACTTTGGGGCCATCGGGCATACAACTACGTTTGAATTGCTGCTGGAAGAAACGACGGTAGAATGTGTATAGCCATTTCTTGATAACATCTGCAGCATAGATGCTTTGGAAAGCCTGACATGCCAAGAAATAAAGCTTGGATGGACGGAAGCCAAAACGCAAGACGTAATAGAGGAAGAAATCGTGCAGTTCGTAGGGACCTACCAAATCCTCGGTTTTCTGCGTGATATTACCCTTTTCGTCGGCTGGAATCAACTCAGGGCTGATGGGGGTATCAACAATATCTAAAAGAGTGGAACGTGTTAACTCGTCTTGCATGGATTGTGCAATCCAACTGACCAAATGACGGACGAGAGTCTTTGGCACACCGGCGTTTACTCCATACATGCTCATGTGATCCCCGTTGTAGGTAGCCCATCCTAAAGCCAATTCACTCAAATCACCGGTACCAACTACGAGACCATTCACTTGATTTGCAACATCCATGAGTATCTGCGTTCTCTCTCGTGCCTGAGAATTCTCGTAGGTGACATCATGCTTGGTTATGTCGTGCCCTATGTCGCTGAAATGTTGTATGCAAGCCTCGCGAATCGGAATCTCGCGTATGGTAATGCCCAATTGTTTCATCAGGTTCATGGCATTGGTGTATGTGCGATCGGTCGTACCGAAGCCTGGCATGGTGATTCCCACTATATCTTTTCGTGAAAGTCCCAATAAATCGAAGGTGCGTACGCTAATCAAGAGTGCCAAGGTACTATCCAAACCTCCGCTGATTCCTATCACCAAACTCTTTGAATGGGAATGCTGTACGCGTTTTGCCAAGCCTTCTGTTTGGATATGGATGATATCCTTGCATCTTTCGTCGAGTTCTTCGCCTTCAGGTACAAAGGGATGGGGATTGATATTTCTTGATAGGGTAGGGAGTGACTTAGTAGCCACCTTCTCGATTTCTACAATATGTACTTGTTTATCGCGGTACAATGATGCATTTTGGGAGAATGTGGTATTCACTCTCCGTTCTATCTGCAAGCGTTCCACATCCATCTCTGCTACGATGCATTGAGGCTCGATACTATGACGTTTTGCTTCCGCAAGCAAAGTGCCGTTCTCGATGATGAATGCCTTTCCTCCGAACACGACATCCTGTGTACTTTCTCCATATCCGCATCCGCTAAAGACATATCCAGCGATACAACGCGAACTTTGTTGGGTAAGGAGTCCTTTCAAGTAGTTGTACTTGCCTACCACATCGTTGTCGGCACTCAAATTGAAAATAATGTCGGCTCCCATCAACGAAAGAACGGAAGAAGGTGGTATAGGTGCCCAAACATCCTCACAAATTTCTACCCCGAATGAATAAGATGAGGCATGAAAGAGGATATGTTGCCCTAAAGGAACCTGTTGACCGCATAGCAAAACAGCCCCTTCCGGAATATCCATACCGCTCGTAAACCACCTCTTTTCATAAAATTCCTTGTAGTTAGGCAGATAGGATTTGGGGATGATTCCCAATATTTTCCCTTTCTGTATGACAGCAGCACAATTGAGCAAGCTTCCGCGATAGGCGATAGGCAATCCTACGATACTGATGACGTCCAGCGTGCGGGAAACGTTTATCAGGTGAGCCAATGCCGTTTCGGCCTCGTCCAACAGAATTTTCTGCTGGAAGAGGTCTTGGCATGAATAGCCGCTGATGCACAATTCGGGAAAACTGATGATTTCCACACCTTGTTTCTCGGCTTGGATGACAAACTGCTCTATCTCCTGGATGTTGTAGTGACAATCTGCCACTCTGACATTCGGTATCGCCGCAGCGACTTTTACAAATCCGTGGTTCATGAGCGTAAACGGACGTTATTTTATCATATCTACGCTACGCTTCACGAATTTCGTCAATGCTTCACCCTTTAGCATTCCATTCTGAAGCAAAGCGAGGTCAATGAGCTGGTGTACGCGGTCATTGTCCTTGGCATAAGCTGCCAATATATCGTTCTTTTTCTTGTTCTCGGCTTGGATGTCCTCGCCACACTTCTTCAGGTCATCTTTTTCCTCTTGAGTGATTTCTTCAGGTTTCTTCTTGTCCTGCTCCTGACGAAGAACTGCCTGACGTGCTGTGAGTCCTCGGATTTCACCCTCGATGGGTTTCAATTCCTCGGCGGTCTTTTCTTCGCTATCGCTCAGCACTTCCTTGATAAGAGGAGCATCAGTGTTCAGAACCAGCGTGTACATATCTGGCATCTCGCCATAGAAATTCATACCTGGCTGGATGCGTGACATCTCCTTCATACGGCGCATATATTCGCTTTGGGTAATCATCACAGGCAACTGATCTTCACCTAAAGCCTGAGCTTCCACATGGAAATCCAGTTTGCCAGTGCGTGGCATCTGGCTGTTGAAAATGCTGGATAATTTATCACTACGTTCTGCCTCCAATAGCTCGCGCTTAGCATCCTCCTTTTGTATCAAACGATCGATTACGTCACCATCTACACGTGTGAAGGTGCTCTTCTCCAATTTACGTTCGAGCATACCCACGAGTGGTGTGTCCAATTGCCCATCCATCAACAGGACGCTGTATCCCTTGTCTTTGGCAGCTTGTATGTAGGTGTACTGCTCATCGATATCGTTAGCGTAGAGATATACCAACTGCCCGTCTTTGTTCGTCTGGTTGTCCTTGATGAGTGTATTGTACTCCTCCATGGTGAAATATTTGCCATCGGTGTCCTTGAACAAGAAGAACTGCTTGGCTTTGTCATAGAAATCATCCTGTGACAACATACCATAATGGATGAAAATCTTGATGTCATCCCATTTCTTCTCGAAGTCGGGACGTTCATTCTTGAAGATACCAACAAGACGATCGCTTACCTTCTTAGTGATATAACTGCTTATTTTCTTTACGTTGGAGTCGCTCTGCAAGTAGCTTCTGCTTACGTTCAGAGGAATGTCAGGACTATCTATCACACCATGTAGTAATGTGAGGAATTCAGGTACAATCCCTTCGACAGCGTCCGTTACGAATACCTGATTGCAGTAGAGCTGAATCTTATTGCGTTGGAGCTCGATGTTGTTCTTGATCTTGGGGAAGTAGAGAATACCTGTCAGATTGAACGGATAATCCACATTGAGGTGAATCCAGAATAGTGGTTCATCGCTCATGGGGAAGAGATGACGGTAGAAATCCTTGTAATCCTCATCTTTCAGGTCGGCAGGTTTTTTTGTCCAAAGAGGTTCTACACTGTTGATGATGTTATCTTCTTCTGTATCGACCTGCTTGCCGTCTTTCCATTCAGTCTTCTTTCCAAATGCTACGGGGATAGGGAGGAAGTGACAGTATTTACGCAAGAGTTCTTCCATCTTGTTCTTCTCCAAGAACTCCTGGCAATCATCGTCGATGTGCATCACAATATCGGTGCCACGATCAGCCTTCTCTGTTTCCTCGATGGTGAACGAGGGGCTTCCGTCACACGACCATTTGATAGCAGGTGAATCCTGATAACTCTTGGTGATGATATCTACCTGGTTACTCACCATGAAACTACTATAGAATCCAAGTCCGAAATGTCCGATAATGGCATTGGTATCGTCCTTGTATTTGTCCAGGAAATCATTGGCACCGCTGAATGCAATTTGGTTGATGTAACGATCAATCTCATCTGCAGTCATACCAATGCCTCGGTCGCTTACTGTGATGGTCTTGGCATCCTTGTCGATGGATACAACCACTTTCAGTTCGCCCATATCACCTTGGAAATCGCCCTTTCCAGCCAATGTCTTGAGTTTCTGGGTGGCATCAACTGCATTGCTTACAATTTCGCGTATGAAAATCTCATGATCACTATAGAGAAACTTTTTGATGACGGGGAAGATGTTCTCGGTTGTAACCCCAATGTTTCCACTTTTCATTTTAGTATGTTGTTTTGTTATTATTTTACATTTACTTCTATCTTGTCCTTGTTTTCAGCCGATACGTTTACCGAGATGGTAGAACCTTTCTTTGCTCCATTGATGATAAGGTCGCAGAGAGCGTCCTCGATGTGCTCCTGTATGGCGCGTTTCAATGGACGAGCACCGAATTGTACGTCATAGCCTTTGCGCCCAAGAAGCATACGTGCTTCATCAGACACCTCCATCGTATAACCAATGTCTGCAACCCTCTTGATGAGTGGTTTCAGTTCTATGTCCACTATGCGTCTGATGGCATCCTGGTCCAACTGATCGAAATAGATGATATTATCCAATCGATTCAGGAATTCCGGTGCGAACTGCTTATGGATGGCCTTCTTTACTAAATCGTGTGCCAAGCGTTTGTCATTGGCTGCATCCGTAGCCTTTGCAAAACCGACTCCTTGCCCGAATTCCTTGACTTGTCGTGAACCACAATTGCTTGTCATGATGAGAACCGTATTCTTGAAATCGATAGTAGTACCGTTTCCGTCGGTAAGTTGACCTTCGTCCATCACTTGCAGTAGGATGTTGAATACATCAGGATGAGCTTTTTCTATTTCGTCGAACAATACGATGGAATAAGGCTTCCTACGTACTCTCTCGGTAAGTTGACCTCCTTCCTCGAAACCTACGTATCCTGGAGGTGCACCTACCATTCGACTTACTGTATGTTTCTCCATGTATTCACTCATGTCGATGCGGATTATGTTTTCCGCACTACCAAAGAGTTCTTCGGAAAGGCATTTTGTCAGATACGTCTTTCCTACACCAGTAGGACCCACAAAAAGGAATGTGCCGATGGGACGATGTGGATCTTTCAAGCCTACACGTCCTCGTTGGATAGCTTTTACCAAGGTGGTGATAGCATCATCTTGTCCGATCACCTTCTGTTTCAGGCTGTCATTGAGGTGTAGAAGGCGGGCGTGTTCTTCTTGACCGATGCGTTGTACGGGGATGCCTGTCATCATACTCACCACTTCGGCTATTTGCGCTTCGTTGACAGTTTCGATAGTGTCGGCATGTTTCTCCTCCCAAGCCTTTTTTTCTTCTTGTAAGGTATTCTCTGCTTCTTTCAACTGGTCGCGATAATCAGCGGCTAATTCAAAGTTCTGACGCTTCACAGCCTCATTCTTCTTTGTCTTGAGTTCGGAGATGTGTTTCTCCAGCTTCTGAATAGCCTTCGATACAGGAATGTCTTGGATGTGAATGCGGCTTCCTGCTTCGTCCAGGGCATCGATGGCCTTGTCAGGGAAATATCGATCCGTGACATATCTTCCTGTCAGACGTACACATGCCTGCAATGCTTCGTCCGTGTAGCGTACATGATGGTGTTCTTCGTACCGACTCTTCAATTGGGTAAGTATTTGCAAGGTCTCTTCGGGCGAAGCAGGATCTACAAGGACCTTCTGAAATCTTCGTTCAAGGGCACCATCTTTCTCTATGCTCTTGTGATATTCGTCGAGAGTGGTGGCTCCTACACACTGAATCTGGCCACGGGCAAGGGCTGGCTTCATCATATTGGCGGCATCCATCGAGCCAGAAGCATTTCCTGCACCAATCAAGGTGTGTATTTCGTCAATAAAGACAATAATGTCGGGATTTTTCTGCAGTTCCATCAGGATAGAACGGATACGTTCCTCGAACTGCCCTCTATATTTTGTTCCAGCCACTACATTGGCCATGTCCAGTACTACAATACGCTTGTTCCATAGAGCGTGGCAGATATGGTGATCTATGATGCGCTGTGCCAATCCCTCCACTATAGCACTCTTTCCTACTCCAGGATAACCGATCAATACAGGATTGTTCTTCTTGCGGCGGCATAGGATTTGTGCCACTCTCTCGATCTCCTTGTCGCGTCCGACAACCGGATCCAATAGTCCTTCTTCTGCAGCTTTGGTTAGGTCGGTACTGAAATTGTCCAGAACGGGTGTCTTGGCATGGACATTTACTGATTCTGTCTTTTTTGCTTGTGAAGAAGTCGTGGTTCCTCCAAAGACTTCTTCCTCTTCCTCCTCCTCATTATTTGCATATTCCGTCTCATCGTAGGAATTTGTTGTGGGGATATCTATCTTTTCCTTGATGGAATTGGAAAGACCTTCGTAATTGATATCCATTTTCTGCAAAGTGAAACAGGCATCGCCATCACCCATCTTTAGGATAGCCAATAGCATGTGCTCCGTGTCAATGACGTCCGATTTCATCAGTTTTGCCTCCAAAAGACAGATACGCAATGTTCGGCTGGATTCCGCATCGAAATTCAAGTCTGTGTCATTCGTCTTCATAATAGACTGATGTGCGCATGCAATTCGTTCCAGCTCGGATTTCAATAATGACAGATTAGTCCTCATTTGTCGGAGTAGGTCTTGCGCCTTGTTGTTCTTCTGGCGAAGCAACCCCAGTAGGAGATGCACAGGTGTCACGCAGTCAGAGTGAAGACGTTCAGCCTCTTCTTTGCTAAAGCCTAACACATACGTCATGTCGGACGAAAATCTTGCTGTCATATCGTATTCCTTACAATTAGTGTCTGCCTATGATGATAGCAAAATGCGTGCCAAAACTTATTGGCACGCATTCTCAAGTCATTCTTTCACCACAAGGATGGATAATTCGTATAACAGGAATAACGGGACAAACACCAGCATTAGCGTGAAAGGGTCACCGCTCGGTGTGATGATGGCCGCTGCTACAAGAAGTCCAACCACAGCGTGTTTCTTGTATTCTCGTAGGAAACTCTTGTGCAAAATTCCCAACTGAGATAATAACCACGCCAATAGGGGCATTTCAAAAACGATGCCCATGACGAGTATCAACATTGTGAAATTGCCGATGTATGACGATAGGTTTATCTGGTTTTCTATTGAAGGGCTCAATTCATATTCCATCAAGAAACGGAATGTGAATGGGAATACCAGAAAGTAGCCAATGGCGCAGCCGATGAAGAACATCAGCGTACCACCTACAAAGGCAGGACGGATATGGCGAATTTCATTTTCAAACAAGGCTGGCTCAATAAACTTCCATATCTCGTAGATAATGTATGGAAAGGAAAGTACGGCAGCAAGAGAAAGGGAGGTGGTGATGTGGGTCATGAACTGCGACGCCACATTGATATTGATGATTTGTACCGAGAAATCAGGATTGAAATGCATCATTCCATGACTCAACTTTTCTATCCATTGGTACACAAAGAAATTACTGCTCGTAGGGGCCAAAATGAATTGGTCGAAAATATGTGGCATAGCAATGAATGTGAGCACCAGACATACCACCATTACGATTAGAATACGGAAGAGAGCCCAGCGAAGTGCTTCCAGATGATCCCAAAAAGACATTGTACCTTCTGCCAGTTCCTCTTCTTTTTCTTTGTCTTCGATTTCTTCCATTCTATAAATGTTTTACAAAAAAAGAGAAACCACAATAAGTCCTGTGAGGAGCAGATTGTGGTTTCCTAAATAATAGTTCTGTTATTTGTTGTAATTACTCTTCACAAACTTAGCTTTCTTGATGTACTTGGCACTCAATTCCATACCTTCCAGGATGTCGTTTGTGCTGCCATGTTCCAATTCCAGAACCCAACCTTTTGCACCAGCTTTATCGAAGTTCCTGAAAATGGCATCAAAACCCACCATTCCGCTCTGTCCAATCTCGGTGTGATCCTTGATATGCAGCAGTGTGAAGCGACCAGGGTAGTTGTTCATGTACTCCACAGGACTTACTTGACCACGTACGGCCCAGTAAACATCCATTTCGAAGAATACGTAGCGGGGATCGGTATGCTTAATCATGTAATCCAACATTACATCCTTACCCTCAACCTTCTCAAATTCATGGCTGTGGCTATGGTAACCTAATTTCATGCCAGCTGCGGCTACACGCTTTCCTACTTCGTTGTAGAAATTGCATACGGTTTGCAGGTCTGCCAATGTGGCTGGCTTAGAACACCAAGGAATCACCATGTAAGTCATTCCAGCACGCTTGTGAGCGTCGATGCACTGATCCCACCATTTCAGGGCGTCGCTGAAATCTTTCGACTTCAGTTCTTCATCGCTCAGATTGCGGGTCGTGTGACTCGACAAGACCTTCAATCCAGCGGCTTCGATGTCAGCCTTGAATTGTTCGGGAGTTACACCATACAGTTTGCCGTCACCATAATTGGCGGCTTCTATGGAAGTGTAGCCCATGTCAGCCAATTTCTTTAGTACTTCAGCCTTATTCTTGGCGTACTTGTCAGCATCGCCAATCAAATCGCGTACACTGTACATCTGGAAGCATATTTCCTTCTTGGCCTCAGCCACAAAAGGCATGGTCAACCATAATGCCAGAAGACATACAACAGACAAAAATTTCTTCATCAATTTATTTCTTTCTTTTGTTCTTGAAATTCGTTATTTCAGTACCTTTACACGGATGTTACGGTACCATACCTCATCTCCATGATCCTGGAAACCGAAATAACCCTTGTGACCTTCGCCACCGCAATTCTTCAGCATTTCGAATGCCAAAGGCCAGTTCTTCTCACTGAACTTGCTGCTCTGTAGCAGGTTGATCCATTCTTCACCCCACAAAGTATAACTCAAAACCTTTGCGTTGTTCTGATAGTGTGTTACCTTTCCGTTCTTTACGACGATCTTTACTTTGTTCCATTGGCCAGCAGGATTGGCATTCTGTGGCTTGGCTACAATCATGTCATACAACGAGGTTGACTGACGGATGCCTAATGTAGCACCCAACTTTGCATCGGGATGACGTTCGTTGTCCAATACCTGACATTCAGGGCAAGAGATATAGATGGGCTCGTAGTTCAGGATTTCAGCATCGCACTTTACATTGGCAGTTACTTCCAACTTGCCGTCCTCCGACTTGAAGGTCTCGGATTTTCCTTCACACTTGCGGATAGTAGCAGTTTCCTTACCTAAATAGAAGATACCGCTATTACCACCTTCGCAAATCTTCCATTCTACCTCGAATTCGAAATTCTGGAATTGGTGTGCAAAGATGATGTCGCCACCTTCACCCTGTGCCTTGTTGCCAAGGAAGTGAATGCTACCATCTTCCAGCTTCCATTTGCTGGGCATGTGATCTTTGCAGTAGCCGCGCCATCCATCCAGGCTCGAACCATCAAACAACACATAATAACCGTCTTTGTCGGTCTTCAAATCACTCAGTTCTACCTCGGGATTCTGCAGAACCAAATATTTCTGTCCCTCTGCATTTGCAGAGATAGCTGCCACCAAAGCGGTGGCAGCTAACATGCTTCTTAACTTCATATAGAAATTATATTTTTTATCTGTTTATTAGTCCTGTGGAAGATCAGGCAATACATAACCATTTTGGTAAACGGGCTTGATCAATTCAGCAGCAAACTTGCGTGCATCCACGGGATCAGTGTAGGTCTTGTTGAATGTGGGATGACCATCGTGAATGGTGAAGCCATCCTTGATCATACTCTGAACCTTTGCACCCTCGGGGATGTTTGTGAACTGCATCTTCTCACCATCCCATTCCAATACTTGATTCAAACCTTGCAGACGGATTGCGCATACACCCATGGCGATCATTTCGTTGAAAGGACCTGCCTCGCTGAAATCAGAAGCAGACTTGATACGAGTTGCGGGATCCTCCAGACATGCACGTACCCAGTCACGTTGGTGGCAAGCCTCTACGCGACGGCATACCTTGGGAGCATTGGGAACGCGACCACTCAGCAGATAAGGCTTTTCGCCATAGCAACCGATAATCATGGTGTCCTTGGTACCATAGAAGATACAAGCACCACCGCTGATGTTCAGATTCTTGCCTGCGGGGAGTTCTTCGGGACGGAAGGGAAGAAGACCACCATCACACCATGTCACAACAACCTCGGGCATTGCTACCTTGGGACGGTTGGGACGTGCGGGGAATGTATATTTGATAGTCTGTGCGTTAGGACAAGATTCAGCCATCAAAGGAGTGGAAGAACCTTGAATCTTGCTGGGATAACCCAAATCCAAAGACTTGAATACTGAATGCAGGATGTGGCAAGCCATGTCACCTAAAGCACCTGTACCGAAATCCCACCATCCGCGGAAGTTCCAAGGAGAGTAGATGGGGTTGTAGTCGCGCATGGGAGCCGGGCCGATGAAGCCTTCCCAGTTCAGTGTGTCAGGGATAGGAGGAGTCTCTACGGGATGCTCCAAGCCCTGAGGCCAGATGGGACGATCCGTGAAGGCGTCAACACGAGTTACTTCACCGATTTCGCCGTTCCAAATCCATTCGCAAGCCAAATTCACACCTTCACCGCTTGCACCTTGGTTACCCATCTGTGTGGCAACGCCAGCCTTGGCAGCCAAACGAGTCAGCAAACGTGATTCATATACGGTACGAGTCAGAGGCTTCTCGCAATATACATGCTTTCCTGCAGCCAAAGCCTCAGCGCAGATGATAGCGTGAGTGTGGTCGGCAGTTGCACAAATTACGGCGTCAGCCTGATCCAGCAACTCGGCATACATCGTCTTATAGTCGTGGTACAACTTGATGTTGGGGTACAATTTCTTATACTCATCCAATACACCCTTGGCATACTTCCAGTCGGTGTCGGCCAAACCGATGAATTCTACATCGTCGTACAATGTGCCGTCATCCTTCATACAAGCGCCGTTGATGTCGGAATGACCGCGTCCACCGATACCTACACCAAGAATCTTCAGCACTTTCTTCTGATTACTCTTCTTCTTATTAGACTTTCCAAGTACGGTACCTGGAGTCATGGCCAAAGCTGCAGTGGCAGCTGTTCCTGCTTTCAGGAATGATCTTCTTGAAATCTCTTCCATAACGGTTGTTTGTTATTTTTTGAAAAATTGGTTGATAAACTTATTTTGCAGTATCTTCTGTCTTCTTTTCGGGCTCGCTGTTGATTTCCTTTTCGATGTCATTCATTCCATCCTTGAAACTCTTCACGCCCTTGCCGATACCCTTCATCAGTTCGGGGATCTTTTTACCTCCAAATAGCAACAAAACCACCAAGGCGATAATGATAATCTCACCTGTGCCTAAGTTGCCAATAAACAAAATTTGGTTCATAATTGATTATTAAATATTTACGTTATATTGATATTCTAATGTGTTTTGACGTTTTTATCCACTACGTTGTCTTTTGTCCTTGCCTAACGCAGAGAAATTGCAAAATCCGTTGTAAAGTTAAAAATAAATCCCTTATCTATCAGTTGTTTCTTGTGTTTTTTTAATTTTTTTAACAAATTATTCCAAGGCATATTCTACGGTGGTGACGACTCTTACCTGTTTGATGTACGGGGTGTTGGAATCGCGATCTGTGATGGTAAATTGTCCTTGTTGCGCTTTTCGGATATCTCCTAAATCGCTTTCAGAATCCTCTGCGAATTTCTTGGCTGTTTCGCGAGCATTCTTGGTGGCTTCTTCTACCATGGATGGCTTGATTTCGTTCAGCCCTGTGAATTCATAGACTATCTGATTGTTTGTGTTGTATTCTTCCTGGATAATGGGGATGCCTTGTTTCATCAGTTCCGACTGCCTGAGGATAAGTTGTCGTACTTTGTCCACGTCCTTGGAAGTGACGGTGATGATACTGGTGGCCTTGTAGCGATAGTTCATAATTTCGTTGTTGTAGCTGTCGGCTTGTCGGTCGGTGATGATGGGAGGATTGACATTGATTTCTTCTTTTCCGATACCCGCAGACAACAGAAAATCCACCACTTTGTGATTCTTTTCTTCGAGAAGGGTGTACATCTCGTTTGGATTGTTACCTATTTCCTTGAAGACCAATGGCCATGTTACTTTGTCGGCCTTTACTTCGCGTTCGGCCAGACCTTTCACCGTCACTGTGCGATCCATTTCCTTGTAGGAGATAATGCCTTTGCGGAGAATGTCTCCTGTAATAATCATACCGCCAGCCAAAATGACAGATGCGATGAGTTTTTCAGTCCATTCCATACTCTATCCTTGTTTTTTCACAACAAAGGTACGTTGAAACTTATAAAATGCAAAATATATGTTATACTTTTGCATCTGTTAACAAAAATACGAGATTCGATGAAGTATTTTCATATTTTTCTTGTCTGCGCCTTTTTGTGCTGTCATCCCTCATACGCCCAGCGTGAAGCGGTGAAAACGTCCACCGACATTTTGTGCTTCCTGCCTTCTGCGACTGCGCTTACGATGGTGCTGCTGGATCGTGATAAGGAGGGCTTCAAACAACTCTTTCTGAGTTCTGCCACTTCGACGGCGGTGTCATGTGCTTTGAAATTATGCATCAAAAAGGATCGGCCTGACGGAGATGGTAATCATTCCATGCCCAGTACGCATACGATGGCAGCATTCAGCGGAGCCTCCTTCGTGCAACGTAGATATGGTTGGAAATGGGGAATTCCTGCTTACGCTATATCCACTTATGTGGCGTGGGGTAGAGTATATTGCAAGCGGCACGATGTGTGGGATGTGTTGGCCGGTGCTGCAATAGGTGTGGGAGGTACTTACATATTCACACGTCCGAAGATGAAAGACAAAAACGTGGCTATCTCTCCCTTTGCCACTGAGAATGGGGGAGGGATGCAGTTCGCCATGACGTTTTGATTCATGGGATATGTTGCTACGTGATAAGTTACTTGTAAGACTGGGGATGCAAGGCATCTACGAAATCAGTTGTCTCATTCACAGAAAAGATGACTATCTCTCCTTTGTGCAATATATGTGGGATGAGAATCCACGTGTGGCCCGCAATGCAGTATGGGTGCTTACTCACAGCACGCAGGAGGAAATCGGGTGGTTGCAGCAACGAAGAGAAGAATTGGCCACATTGTTGTTACAGACATCGGATACCTCATTACGTAGGATGGTGCTGAATCTGTTGGAACGGATGACATATTCACAGGAGGATGTACGTGTAGATTTACTGGATTTCTGTCTTGAACACATGCTATCTCCCGAAGAGCCATCTGGCGTACAATGTCTGTGTATGAAACTGGCCGACAAACTGTGTGCCCACTATCCGGAACTGATAGAGGAATTTCGTTGTACGTTGGAAAACATGGAACTGGAATACTATTCTCCCGGCCTAAGGACTGTGAGAAGGAATCTAATGAAAAAGAAAAGAATATGAACCGATTGTATGATGCAATGCTTGCTCACAGAGATGAGACGCAGGTGGAAGGACTTTCACGCTTTTTCAAGACGAAAAAGGGGGAATATGGAGAGGGGGATGTTTTCCTTGGCATCAAAGTGCCAGTCACACGTTCCGTGGTGAAGGAATTGTGGAAAACCACTTCGATGAGGGACTTGGAGGAATGTGTGCAAAGTCCATATCACGAGGTGCGCTTAGCTGCCTTGCTTACTCTGGTGCAAATCTTCAAGCACGCCAAGAAAGACGTGGATATGCAGCAGGCTTGCGTGGATTTCTATCTGAGTCATTTGCAATGGGTGAACAATTGGGATCTGGTCGATCTGAGTTGCTATGAAATATTGGGCCCGTGGCTGTTGGACAGAGATCGTACGCCACTATATGAATTAGCGGGCCAGGGACAGACATTGTGGGAACAGCGTGTGGCTATCGTCAGTACCATGGCTTTCGTCAGAAAAGGGCAGTTGGACGATACGTATGCGATTGCAGAACTGTTACTCGAACGACGGGCACCCTTGCATGATTTGTTGCAGAAAGCCACGGGATGGCTTCTCCGCGAAACTGGCAAACGTGATGAGGGTCGTTTGGTGACATGGCTACGCGAGCGGCAAAACACTCTCCCGCGTACCTTGTTTCGCTATGCCATAGAGAAGCTGACTGTTGTTGATTGGAAATAATATGTCAGCGTAAGGTGCATACCGCTTCCATCAGCATACATCCTGTCAGATGGGCGTTCAGGCAAACCGGCTCGTCATCGGTTGGGGCTTGATGCCAGCGTCCGCCGTAGAGCATTGTACGGTGATTGAGTCCTTCGTTTGCCAGTACCGTGGCACAATGTGTCAGATATGCTCTGTACCGTTTGCGGGTAGCCTTGTCCAGATCGTGATTCTTGGCAAGAATGGCAAAATAACGGAAGAAAATACCATGAAACAAGGCACCATCGCCATGGACGTCATCCTTGGGTACACCTCCATTCCCCGACATTTCCCGGAGTACATAGTCGGCCACTTTTACAGCATCGTTCAGATAGGCCTTTTCCCCTGTGATGTGATATAGAATATCGGCGGCTCCCAAGGTAGTGCCACTGTTGTAGCTGAAGCAGGTGCGATTGACTTTTCCCTGCCCGTTCATGTTGTCATACACGCATCCTGTTTCGGCATCCAAGAGATGATTCCTCAGCCATTCGTAGATACGCTTACTTTCCTTCAGATAGGCGTCTCGCTCTTTTCCGTGGGTATATCCCTCGGAAGGGTAGTTGATGTACAATTTTGCAGCCAAGATGGCAGCAGGGGCATTGGAACAAGCATTCTTGGTCTTCTTCACTTCCGTGTTCCATGTGATACCTCCGTACCAAGGCGTTTCGTCATCGGGCCCCCATGTCGGCCATATCCAGTCGTCATATAGCTGACGCGCTTTTTCCAGATATTGCTTCTCGCCCGATGTCTCGTACATGCGTACCAATGCGAGGGCGATCCATTCCATGTCGTCCACGTATGCGGCCCACCATCCGTCAGTGTGTGATTTTGTGTCGTGGTATCGGGGCATTCCATCCCACCATAGCGGGTATAGGTTTCGGTAATGGGTGTCGCCCGAACGCAGGTATGCATCGGTCACTACATCGATGGCATGAGCCTCAGGCCAGTAGTTTTCGGTAGTCATATCAGTGAGGTCGCTACCATAGTTGAAGAAATAGCGTTGTTCGTGTCCAGGGAAGGACGCACCCCAGAAGTGATGGATGAGCGATTGACTCATCCCTTCTGCTATTCTTTCGAAATTGACGCCTTTTGCTCCCGCCTGAAGGCTGATAAACGTAACGAAAAGTAAAATGGCGTGTCTCATGTGAACGATGTTGCCTTACATGAATCGGAAATTGAAAGTGCCGTCGTACGACCACAGATTCTTTCCTTCTGGAATCTTGGCAGTACCCTTGCGCTGGCCATCTGCTCCCACTTCCACGGAAATATCCACATACACGTATTCACCCTTCTCGTAGTTGAAGGTGGTGCCGTCATCATCGTAGAGACGGTAGGAGCCTGGTTTCGTACCGTAGTGACGTATTTCGAGCGGCATCTTCGTGCCGTCCATCGTAGTGATGCCTGCCATTAGCGGAACGATGCCTCCATCGCGTACATACATGGGCATACGTTCTCCTACAGGGATGGTGATTTCCTCTCCTTCGCCTGCCAATTCACCTGTGTAGAAATCATACCACTTGCCTTGGGGGAAGACTACTTTCCGTTCCTTGTCGCCTGCAAAGAAGGGAGCAACCAGAATGTCCTTGCCCACCATGAACTGGTCTTTCTGTTCCCTGCGTATGGCCATGGCGTAGGGATTGTTCGTGGCATCGAGTTCTCCCTTTTCTTCCTCCATCGAGGCGGTATATCCCTCTTCCAGATTCATGGCGCGTACAGGTGGAATACCCTGGAAACAGTATTCGGAATAGGCAGAATAGAGGTAGGGTATCAATTGCATACGCAGCATGGCATATTCGTTTACCTGGGCCTCCACATCGGGGAAAGACCATGGCTTGGTGCCATCAGCCCATGCGTTGAGCATGGCGATAGGAGCGATACATGCAGTCTGCATTCTTCGCATCCATTCTTCGGAGGTGTCCGATGAACGTACTTCAGGTGTCCACAGTACGCCACAGAAGGAACTGTTGATGAGTGCTGTGATGAAATCTCTGTGGTTGTAGTAGTCGTTGTAGATAACGTATGGGAACGAGTTGGTACCCGCGTTTCCAGAACGTACCAGGCCCCATGTTCGCTGATTGCGTGCCCGATACATTTGATTGGTCAGATTTTGCATCATCGATCCATACAACTGTCTCATTTGCTCGGCTCCCGCTCCAGAAGGGAAGGTGGTTACATCGGGGAATATCCAACAGTCATATCCGTCATTCTCGTCCATCTTTAGGCCACTTACTCCTTTGTCCACGATGTGCTTCGTCCAGTGATCACACATCAGATCGCGGGCTTCCTCCATGTTGTAGTCGGGTAGCACTCCCACCCATTCTGTGTGGGATGCCGTGTAGGGCAGCACCTTCTCGTACACCTCGCTGCAAGGTGATACGCCTGGGTTCATCCATAGGTTTACCTCGATGTTCTTTGCCTTCATCCGCTTTATGAAATCGTCAGGATCGGGGAAACGGCTTGAGTTCCATTCGTAGGTACAGGGGTACGCCTTGGTCATCCATCCTGGTTCGAGTCCGATGACCGAGAGAGGGAATCCGTGCTCCTTGTATTGCTCCACCTCCTCGCTCACCTGCGCGTCTGAGTAGAGGGTAGGTACACGATGCCAGAATCCCAGGCCCCACTTGGGAGGCATGGCGCCACCACCATGGTATAGGTTGAAGCGTCGTACTACGTCCAGCATACTCTTTCCTGCGAAGAGTACCAATTCCACTCCTTCTGCGGGTACCAGTATCTCCAGGTTGTCGGAGTAGGGCTGAGCTGTCCATTCTCCTTGCGTATTGCGGTCGTAAGCAATGGGAGGGTTCTTGGAGTCCTTGCGCACCGCCGTGCCGCAGTACACATCGAGATAGCGAGCTGAGTTGATGAAAGCACCATAGCCGCGCGAGGAGACAAAGAAAGGTACGGGTGCGTGCGTGCGACCGTTGTCTTCCCCATTGTAGTGATCCACATGAAGACGCATGATTCTGCCTCTCTGTTCCACGGTCTTGAAGTTGAGTCCCAATCCGTAGATACGCTCATCTTTCTCCAACGGAAACCTCAGATATGTCTTTCCATCTACCACCTCCATGCGTATCTCGCTTGTGTCCAGAGGAAAATCTACGTCTTCCATCTCGTTGATTGCCTCCATTCTGGGCGTGTAAGTGAGCGCGCTTGTCAGATTCAATATCTCGGGCTTTCCGCACTGGGTGGTCCAAATACCAGAAGCTTCTTTCTTCCATTCCTTTTTTCCTTGCTCGTGGCATGTGCAACCGCACAATACGCACAGGCCGATGAGGGTAAATGTTTTGAGTTTCATACGTGTGTAATTTAATTTGCACAAAGATACGAAAATAAACGGATATACTTCCATGTATCGCTGAAAACTCTTCCCATTTTGCTGGAAAAAGAAGTTTTTGAGGGATTTGGTGGTCGTAAATGGCTATAAATGGGTTCTTTTACGTATTTTTGCACACAAATTTTAGAAATAATTAGGAATATGAAGCGTCTTTTTGTTGCGGGCTGTCTGATGATGGCCTGTCTGGGGGTAATGGCACAACGTACGACCCAAAATCTGAACGAGCATTGGACTTTCCGCTTTGGCTATGAGTTTGACAAGAAAGCGGGCATCGAGGTGAATCTGCCTCATACGTGGAACGCACAGGATGGAGCCGCCGGCAATCTGTATTATCATCGCGGCATCGGCAATTATACCAAGAAGGTGATGATTCCCAGCGAATGGAAGGAACGCAGAGTCTTTATTCGTTTCGAGGGTGCCAACAATATCGCCCATCTCTTTGTCAACGGCAGGATTGTAGGCGAGCATAGGGGTGGCTACACTGCTTTTACCTACGACCTGTCCGATCGCCTCAATTATGGAGAGGAAAATGAATTGTGGGTGCGTGTGAACAATAGCGAGCAACTGGATATTATTCCTTTGGTGGGCGACTTCAACATCTGGGGAGGCATCTATCGCGATGTGTATTTCGTCGTCACCGACAAGGCTTGTATCTCTCCTCTGGATTACTCTTCCGATGGCGTGTATATCCGTCAGACAAATGTGTCGGAGAAGAAAGCCGATGTGGCAGTGAAGACATTGTTGAGCAATAGCGGAGACACACCGCGTCACCTCACGCTGCATACCACCGTGAAGGATGGCGACAAGGTGATAGCCGAGGATAGTAAAAAAGTGGAGTTGCCGGCTCACGAAGCACAGATGGAACTCACGCAGCAGGTGACCATCCGCAGGCCCCATCTGTGGAATGGTACGGAGGATCCCTTCATGTATCAGACAATAGTGCGTGTGATGGAGAACGGAATGGCAATTGATGAGATATCTCAGCCCTTGGGCTTGCGTTACTATCGATTTGATGCCAATGAAGGCTTCTTCCTCAATGGAAAGCATCTCAAGCTACAAGGCGTGTGCCGTCATCAGGATAGGGCAGGGATAGGCAATGCCCTCCATCGCGAGCATCACGAGGAGGATGCACGGTTGATGGTGGAAATGGGTGTCAATAGTTTGCGCGGCTCACATTATCCTCACGCACATTATTTCTACGATCTGATGGATCGCTACGGTATCGTTACGTGGGCGGAGATTCCTTTTGTGGGTCCTGGCGGCTATGCTGACAAAGGTTTTGTCGATACGGAGGCTCTGAAGGCTAATGTACGTCAGCAGTTGCACGAACTGATACGCCAGAATGGTAATCATCCCTCTATCTGTGTATGGGGTCTCTTCAACGAACTGAAGTCTCAGGGTGACAATCCTGTGGAGTTTATCCGTGAACTCAATGACATCGCCCATGCTGAGGATGCCACACGTCCCACGACTGCAGCCAGCAACCAGTATCCGGATGATATGAACCTGGTGACCGACGAAATAGCTTTCAATCGCTATGATGGATGGTACGGTGACACGCCTAACACCTTGGCAGAGTTCCTCGATGCCTTCCATCGCGAACATCCCGACTGCAAGGTTGGCATAAGCGAATATGGGGCAGGAGCCAGCGTCTTCCAGCAACAGGATTCGCTCACACAGTCAGTGCCCACTTCACGTTGGCATCCCGAGAACTGGCAGACATGGTACCACATTGCCAACTGGAAGATCATCCGCGAGCGTCCCTTTGTGTGGGGAAGCTACATCTGGAATATGTTCGACTTTGGTGCTGCCAATCGTACCGAGGGTGACCGTAATGGTATCAATGATAAAGGACTTGTCACGCAGGATCGCAAGACATGCAAGGATGCTTACTATTTCTATCAGGCAAACTGGAGTCGTAATCCAATGGTCTATATCGAGGGAAGACGCAATATAGAGCGTCGTCATGCCCATACACAGGTGATGGTGTTCAGCAATATGGAGCAGGTATCGCTTATGGTCAATGGAAAGGAGATATCTACACAAAAGCCAGATGACTATCGTATCTGCACATTCCAGGTGGATCTGCAGCAGGGTAGGAATATCTTATCCGTAAAAGCTTCCAATGCAGACGGCACCCTACGCGAGGATAGCGTCGAATGGATGCTGATGAACTGAATTTTTACGCATATTTTCTGAGAAAATAGCTTTCCTGTCACACTTTGTCACGTTTGTCACACGTTTGTCACGCGCTTAATTCATTGATATGTAATTAAATAGTAAGTTTTGTGACAAATGTGACAAACGTGACAAACCTTTTTTCGGTTTTTGAAATCCACGGACACGGACATGGACGTGGATATCCTCCGTGTTTGGGGGGGATTTAGAGGGGGTTTTTGTTTTAGAAAGAAATATAAATAAATATCTTAATACATAATATATATAAATAAGGTATTCTGACTGTGGTCCACGGTCGTGGAGTTGGATTTCAAATGGACAAAATACTTTGTCACATTTGTCACATGTCACATTTGTCACACGCGCCTGAAAATTTTCCGACATAGCGCGCTCAATCTATATCGGAAAATTTTCCATTCTACATCGAGAAATTTTCCGTTCTATAGTGGGAAAAATTTTTATTTTGTCAAGTTTCAATACATCTTGACTACCTCTCCCCGTTTCAAATGGCATTGTATCATTCCTTCCGCATTGGGCGTCAGTGCTCGCCTTCCTATGCTTACCTTAGAAATTCCTTTTGGGAGAAGTAGTGTAAAGGTTCCATCGTGGGTGGCGCGTAGTTGGGCATGAGTGATTTGGGAATGTTCCCATGATGCGGATACCTCGGCACCACCACGTACACAAAGCCCCGAGAAACTACCTTCGCTCCATTCTTTCGGAAGCACGGGCAGAATCTCTATGTAGCCGGCATGACTCTGGACAAGCATTTCTATGGCGCCAGCTGCTCCTGCCATATTTCCGTCGATGACAAAAATATCCCAGGGTGCGCCTGCAATTCCTTTGGGTGAAACCGTAAATAGGTTTTCGCGACTCAGTGAACCTATCAATTGGTTCTGGCTCTGGTATGCTTCCTCGCTACGACGCAGACGGGCATAGTTGCAAATCGCCCATGCACGACTCCATTCCACATCTTCCCATCCTTCGGCTGTAAGACGACGCTGAACGCTCTGATAGGCTGCCTCGGCCAGTTCTGGGGTATGGCGTGTGGTGACTTGATAGAACGGATAGAGACAGAGCAGATGACTGGTGTGCCGATGATTGACGTTGATATCGTCGTAGTCTTCCATCCATTCGCGAAGACCTCCGTATTTGTTGATACGCAAGGGAGGTAACTTGTCTAACGCCATGCGAAGCGTGTCGGCAAATTCCGGATCTATGTTCAGAATGCGAGTACATTGCAGGCAATCGTTCAGAATCTCTCTCGTAAGAACGAGATCTATCGTTGGCATCATACTGGCACCAAATGACTGGCCTTTCCACCCGAATGAATTTTCGGGGGATATGCTCGGACCTGTCACGAGGTACCCTGAGTGCGGGTCTTCGCATAGGTAATCGAGCAGGAATCGTGCATTTCCTCGTAATAGGGGATAGGCTGTGTTGCGAAGATATGCCACATCACCCGTGAATTCGTATTGTGTCCACAGATGAGTGGCCATCCACGAGCCACCAGTTGGAAATAGCCCCCATGCAGTGCATCCAGCAGGGGCTGTGAATCCCCATACATTGGAAGTACAATGGGCTGTCCATCCTCCACATCCATAGAAGGTGCGTGCTGTCTCGGCACCAGCCCTGGCCATGTCGCCGATGTAGCGAAAGAGGGGCTCATTGCATTCGGCCAGGTTGCCTACATTCGACAACCAGTAGTTCTGTTCTGTATTGATGTCGAGGTGGTAATCGCTGTTCCATCCCATGTTGCAAGCCAAATTGTCGTTGAAGAATCCCTGTAATGCAATGGGTAGAGGGGAATCCTGTCGCGATGAGATGAGGGTGAGGTAACGTCCATACTGTACGAACAGAGCTTGCAGATCCGGATCGTCAGCTCCTTGTTTGACGGCCTTCCATCGTTCGTCGGTAGCCAGATCGCTTTTGTCTTTTCCCAAGTGTAATGTCACGCGATGGTAAAGTGGCGCATAGTCAGCTACGTGCTCCCTGTAGAGTGACGAGAACTTGCGTTTTGCCGCGTTTTGGATGCTTTGGAGGCATACGTCTTGATAATTGGGGGTGCGGTAATCTGTACGCAAGTCAGAAAGGAGGATGACTTCGTCTGCATCGCGAACCATCAGACGGTCTCCTTCCTGATGAATGGTGCCTCCCTTTGCGATGACCTGCATCACAGCAAGGAAATGGACGCCATGCTCGGTGCGACCTGGTTGAGCTGCCGAACCAGTTACTCTGATACTGTTGTTTACAATACTTACCTTGGCATCGGGGCGCAGGTTTTCCACGCCCAAGTCAAAACTGATGGCACCTTTTCGACTGGCTTGATAACGTGCCAGAATCACGTCCCTGGGATGGCTGGAGAAGTATTCGCGTGTGTAATCCGTATCGCCCATCCGATAGCTGACACGTGCCACGGCATCGTCGAGGGAAAGCGAACGTCGGTAATCGGATATGGCACTGGAATTTCCATAATGGAATGTGAGAACAAAGTCTCCGAATGGAACATGTGAGCCGAAGTCTGCCTCATTACCTATCATTTCTTTCCCAGCCATCTGGTTTCCCTCATCAATTTTTCCATCGAAGAACAACTGACGGATTTCCCGAAGACGCTCTGCACCGAAGCTGCGGTTTTGCTGGGGATTGGGAGCACCACTCCACATGCTACTCTCGTTGAGTGAGAGACGTTCTTGCGTAGTACCTCCGAAAACCATCAAACCAACGCGTCCATTGGCTACAGGTAGTGATTTCATCCATTCGTCAGCGGGTGTTCCATACCACATTTCCTGAGCCGCTGATACGAGCGGGCACACGAGGAAATATAGTCCTACGAAAGTTTGGACAATTTTCTTCATGCGAATATAACTTTATGATGTGTGTGGGTGCAATTAGTCCTCCTGCTCGTTCTGCTGCTGCAAGGAGTAGGTGGAACTGCCATCGAAGCAATGCGTACAGATTTGGCATTTGGGCAGGCCGATAGCTTTGATGAGCGTTTCGAGACGGAGGAACTGCAGGCTGGTGAGTCCAAAACGGTTGGCTATTTCCTTTACCATACGTTCGTATTCAGGACTTCCACTGGTGGCATACGCTTCGAGATTCTTGCTGGCATCCCCTTCGAACTCCTGAATGACGCGGCGTGTGATAAGTTCCATGTCGCTCTTGCTGGAGGTAAAGTTGATAAATGGACATCCGTAGATGAGGGGAGGACAAGCTATGCGCATGTGTACTTCCTTGGCTCCAAGTTCGAAGAGTACCTTGGTGTTGTCGCGCAACTGTGTGCCTCGGACGATGGAGTCGTCGCAGAAGAGGATACGTGCGTTGCGTAGCATTTCGCGGTTGGGGATGAGTTTCATTTTTGCTACCAAGTCTCGCATTTCCTGCTTGTTGGGCATGAAACTGCGGGGCCATGTAGGTGTGTATTTGGAGATAGCGCGTTTGTAGGGAATACGGTGTCCCTCTGCATAACCTACTGCCATGCCTATGCCGCTATCGGGAATGCCACAAGCGTAATCCACCTCGGTTTTGTCCTGGCTGCCCATGGAACGTCCGCTCTCGTTGCGCACTGCTTCTACGTTGCGACCTTCGTAGCAACTGGTTGGGAAACCGTAATATACCCACAGGAAAGAACATATCTGCATTCCTTTGTTGGGACGACGCAACTGCTCCATGCCTTCGGGACGAATGCGTATAATCTCGCCCGGGCCTACATAGTGGGAAATCTCGTAATCGAGGTTGGGGAAAGCGCTACTCTCACTGGTGACGGCCATGGCTCCTTCCTTTTGGCCAACGACGATAGGTGTGCGTCCCCAGGAATCGCGTGCAGCAATGATACCATCCTCGGTGAGCAGAAGTATGGAACAACTACCCTGAATGGAACGGAATACATTCTCGATACCATCGACGAAATCACGTCCCTGGATAATGAGAAGTCCAACTAACTCGGTAGGGTTGATGAGGCCGCTGCTGAACTCGCTGAGGTGCATATTCTGACGAAGGAGATTGTCAGCCAATTCCTCCTTGTTGTTGATACGTCCTACAGTGACGATAGCGAAACGTCCGAGATGGCTGTTCATGAGCAAGGGTTGCGCATCCGTGTCGCTGATAATACCGATGCCAGCATTACCCTTGAACTTGTCCAGTTCTGGCTCGAAACGTGTTCTGAAATATGCGTTGTTTAGGTTGTGAATGGCGCGGTACATACCTATTTCTTTATCGTATGTGGCCATACCGCCGCGTCGTGTCCCCATGTGGGACTGATAGTCTGTTCCGTAAAAAAGGTCTGCTATGCAAGGTTGCTGTGAGACCGTGCCAAAAAAACCGCCCATAGTACTTGTACTTTTTTTGAAGCCGCAAAGATACAGATTTTTCTTGAAAAATGATATTTCTGCAGCGTGGAATTTTTTCTTATTGTTAACGGATGAAAAGCATTTCCCTGTATTTTGGCAAAGGCCACAGTTCATCATCTACAATGAGTTCAAGTTCGTCCACATGTATGCGGATGTCCTCGATGAGTGGTGCTACGGTATCGTGGTATGCGATGGCCTTGTCCATCTCGCTTTCCATGACATTAGCTACTTTTCGTGCCTCGATGAGCTGTTCCACGTGCTGTGCAATGTATGTGGTATGTTCACCGATCTGACGGATAAGCTTGAGGTTGTTGGCGTTGAGCTGCCCTGTTTCCTCGGCTGAGAAAATCCCGTTTATCTTGTGCACGTTGTCGATGAGCTGGCTCTGGTAGCGGGTGGCTACTGGGATAATGTGGTTGAGACAGAGGTCGCCAAAGATGCGTGCCTCTATCTGTATTTTCTTTGTGTAGGTACTGAGCTTGATTTCGGTGCGTGCCTCCAGTTCGGGCTGTGAGAGCACTTTCATGCGCTCAAACATGCGAATGCTTTCTTCGTCGAGATAGCGGCTGATCATACGAGGTGCACTTGTCTCTGTGTCCAAGCCGCGTACCTTTGCTTCCTCCTGCCATTCCTGGGAATACCCATTCCCTTCGAAGTGAATAGGGCGGCAAGTGCGGATGTCTTCGCGTATCACTGTCAGTATGGCTTTCATGGGCTCGCTTCCCTGAGCGATGAGTGCATCCACACGTTCCTTGAAAAGGGTGAGGGTCTCTGCCACAGCAGTATTGAGGACAATCATGGAGGCGGCGCAGTTGGCCTGTGAACCTACGGCTCGGAACTCGAAGCGATTTCCCGTAAAAGCAAAGGGGCTTGTACGATTGCGATCGGTGTTGTCCACCATGATCTCGGGTATCTGTGGAATATCGAGGTTGAAAGCCTGTTTGTCGGACAATTTTATCTGTTCGTCACCACCGTTTTCCTCGAGATGCTTGAGGAGATCAGTGAGTTGCTTACCGAGGAAACTGGATATGATGGCAGGTGGTGCCTCGTGTGCTCCCAATCGATGTGCATTGGTGGCGCTGATGATGGATGCCTTGAGGAGCCCGTTGTGGCGATATACAGCCATCAAAGTTTCCACGATGAAGGTGACGAAACGCAGATTGTCCATCGGTGTCTTCCCCGGGGCATGGAGGAGTACTCCTGTGTCTGTACTCAGACTCCAATTGTTGTGCTTGCCCGATCCGTTGATGCCGGCAAAAGGTTTTTCGTGGAGCAGGCAGCGGAAGCCGTGGTGGCGTGCTACCTTCTTCATCAGGCTCATCATGAGCATATTGTGATCGACGGCAAGGTTCGTTTCCTCGTATATGGGTGCAAACTCGAATTGATTGGGCGCTACCTCGTTGTGACGTGTCTTGCATGGGATGCCTAATTCAAGTGCCTGAATCTCGAGGTCCTTCATAAAGGCAGCAACGCGACCAGGAATGCTACCGAAGTAGTGATCATCCATCTGCTGGTTTTTGGCACTGTCGTGTCCCATCAAAGTGCGTCCTGTCATCAGGAGGTCGGGGCGTGCGGCATAGATGGTCTCATCGACCAGGAAATATTCCTGTTCCCACCCTAAGTTGCTTATGACACTCTTTACCTCGGGATAGAAATAGCGGCATACGTCGGTGGCTGCTTTGTCGATGGCTCGGAGTGACTTTTTCAGGGGGGTCTTGTAGTCGAGTGCCTCGCCTGTGTATGAGATGAAGATGGTGGGAATCATCAACGTGTCGCCTATCACAAAGACAGGACTGGAAGGGTCCCATGCACTGTATCCTCGTGCTTCGAAGGTGCTGCGAATACCACCACTGGGGAAACTGGAGGCGTCAGGCTCCTGCTGTACGAGTGCCTTGCCTGTGAATACTTCCATCATACCTCCTTTTCCATCGTGCTCTACGAATCCGTCATGCTTCTCGGCCGTACCCTCTGTGAGGGGCTGAAACCAGTGTGTACAATGTGTCACCCCCAATTCCATCGCCCATCGTTTCATGCCCTCGGCTACGGCGTTGGCCGTGGGCATATCCAGGGGTGCTCCGTTGTCGATGACGTCGCAAATGCGCTTATATACATCGGCAGGGAGGTAGTGGTACATCTTTTGACGGGTGAATACATACTTGGCAAAATAATCACTGGGACGTTGTTCGGGGTTGGCCACCTCGACAGGTTTTTTGGTAAATGCTTCCCCTACAACCTGAAATCTGAGTATGCTCGACATAATTTTTCTATACTCTATATTATTATAACCTTAATTCCGCAACACTTT
>DCHV01000067.1:72921-87104 GCA_002314945.1 Prevotellaceae bacterium UBA1743 | reverse complement strand
ATGGAACCCACCATGAATTTCCGTACTCCGGACGACAACGCACCTACAATGGTGCCACATATCGTCCCGCCCACTTCAGGGCACTCCTGACAGCGAGATCATGTCCCAATGTATCTATAGGGCGTGCAACAGGCGTCACAGTGACAATCTGCCGAAGCAGTTCAACTTCTGGACGAGATGTCCGACGCAGAAGCGATCCGATTCGATGAATCATCGCAAGAGGATGCTTTCTACGGAGATTACGCTATTGCGAAATATCCGTCTTTGCCACTTGGCTACAAGGGAATACTGGTGTATCGCTCCTTACAGGAACTGACGTTACAAGCGTGTAACGTTGTACATTTTGAAATCCACCGACACGGACACGGATCAGGGACGCAGTTTCTTCTCCGCCACACCTGTTGACTCGATGACGTTGATGACGTAGTCGCCCAGCTTCTCGCACTCGGATATCATATCCATGTAGAAGACACCCATCTGATAGTCGTAGAGCTTGTTGTTGATGTCGATGATGTTCTGGGTCTTCAACTGGTTGCGATAGTTGTTTATCTCGTGCTCGGTATTGTAGTTGCGGTTGAGATCGACATAGCGATGGCCTGTCTGCTCTACCACAGTCTTCATCTGGGTAAGTGCTTCGAGCGAGAGCTGCATCATGGAATGGATATGCTGGTACTGCTTGGCGGTGAAGTCTTCCTTGCCATACTCTCGCTTGCGACGGATGGTACGTGCGAGGTTGTAGCAGCTGTCACCGATACTCTCGAGTTCGGAGCAGACGCGCATCATACGCTGTATCTCTTGCTTGGACTCGATACTGAGCCTTCCCTCGCTGACCTGGGTGAGGTAGTCGGCTATCTCTATCTCCATGTGGTCGGTGATGCTCTCGTACTTCTCTATGCGGGAGAAGAGTTTGTTGAAGTCCTCGCCCTTGGTGGTATGGAGCAGGTCCTGTGTGAGGTTGTACATACGCAGGCAGCGATCGACGAAGACGTTGATTTCCTTGTGTGCCTCGAGGATGGACAGCTCGGCCGTGGAGAGGAGACCGCCACCGATATAGCGGAGCCGGAGTTCTTCGTCCTCGCCCCCTTCCTTCTTGGAGACGAGCATACAGACGAGTTTCTCCATCGGACGGATGAACCAGATGAGGATGAGTACGTTGCATACATTGAAGGAGGTGTGGAAGGCTGCCAGGACGGCATTCAGAATGATGGGGTTGCCGACGTTCTGTGGGTCGCATCCTACCATGCTGCACACGAAATCGACGAAGTAGCGATAGATGCAGAGTACCCAGATGACTCCGAAGAGGTTGAAGATGAGATGGGCACGGGCTGCGCGCTGTGCCTGCACGGAGGCTGACAATGCCACGATATTGGAAGTGATGGTGGTTCCCACGTTCTCGCCCATGACGAGGGCGATGCCCATGTAGATGTCGAGTACTCCGGTGGAGCAGAGTGTCATGGTGATGGCCATGATGGCTGCCGAACTCTGCACGGCACAGGTGAGGATGCCTCCGATGAAGAGGAAGAGCAGATAGCTGCCGTACCCCCACCCGCTGATGGAAGCCATGAAATCGGTGATGGCGGTGTTCTGGTCGAGGTGCATGTCGGCGGCGTTCATCTTGAGGGTGGTGAGGCCAAGAAGCATCAGGGCGAGACCCATGATGAATTCCCCGAGATTGGCATTCTTCTTGTTGTAGATGAGTGCGATGGCCACTACGATGGCTGTATATACGATCATACGCATATCGAAACTGCCCCCGAGCACCATGATCCATGCGGTGGCGGTGGTTCCGATGTTGGCTCCCATGATGACGCTGATGGCCTGGGAGAGGGTGAGCAGTCCTGCACTGACGAAGCTGACCGTCATGACGGTGGTGGCTGTGGAGGACTGTATGGAGGTGGTGATGAAGGCACCTGTGAGAAGACCGGTGAAGCGGTTGGTGGTCATGGTGCCAAGGATGTTACGCAACTTGCCGCCAGCCATTTTCTGGAGGCCTTCGCTCATCACCTTCATGCCATACATGAGCAGGGCGACTGAGCCTAAGAGAATAATGAATTCCATCGGTATAAAAATGAGGTTATTTCCAGTCGGGAACGTGTGAGCCCGCCTCATAGACTCCTACCACGCAGAGGCGGAAGACGAGGGTGCTATAGGCTGGGATGGTGGATGAAGACTCGTGCTTGTAGGCGAGTTCGCAGGGGAGATAGACAAGCCAGTCGTCTCCCTCGACCATGTACTGAAGGGCGGTGCAATAGCCCTCGACGGTGCTGCTGACGGCCATCACCTGCGGAGCTGCCGTGGAGGGATCGTAGGAGCCGTAGTAGGTCTGGGTGAACACGGCCTGTGACTTCTCGAGCTTCCCGTCGTCGGTCTCGTATTCGGTTGCCATGGTCCATCCACGGAAATTGATACGTACCGTATCGCTGTAGCAGGGTGACACGGTCCCCTGGCCACGATGGAGGATATGGACACAGACGGTGTCGGCAAGGGGTCCCTGTTCCTCCTCGCTCTTCATGTAGGTCTTGTACATACGCCAGTCGCAATGCTGCTCCCACGCTTCGCCATACTGTGCACGTGCGGTGGCTATGGCGGTACGTGCGCTGTCGGCTATCTGTTCGTACCATGCCTCGTTGCGGGCTTTCCAGTCGTAGTAGGGATTCCAGGTGTCGCTCGTCTCGGAGCAAGACGTGAGATAGAGGCACATGAGGAGTGCTCCCAAGAGGCTGGTGATAAGTCTTCTGCTTCGCATCATATTTCCAAGGTGTATTGTATAAAGTAGAAAACTCTCGCCCCCAACATGATGGGGAAGAGAGTTTCCTGAAAAAAAGTTCTATCAGATGAGTTTCTTCAAAAGACTGGTGATGGTCACTTGGTCTTCTATCAGGCTCCGGAGCTCGGAGATGGGCACTCGGCGCTGTTCCATCGTGTCGCGGTAGCGCAGGGTGACCATGTTGTCCTGCAGTGTGTCGTGATCGACGGTGACGCAGAAGGGCGTACCGATGGCATCCTGGCGACGATAGCGCTTTCCGATGGAGTCCTTCTCCTCGTACTTGCAGTTGAAGTGGAAACGCAGGTCGTTGATGATCTCCTGTGCCTTCTCGGGCAGGCCGTCCTTCTTGACAAGGGGCAGCACAGCCAGTTTGACGGGTGCGAGGGCTGCCGGCAAATGGAGTACCACGCGTGTCTCGCCATTCTCGAGCTGCTGTTCCTCGTAACTGTGACACATCACGCTGAGGAACATACGATCGACACCGATACTGGTCTCGATGACGTAGGGAGTGAAGCTCTCGTTTGTCTCGGGATCGAAATACTCTACCTTCTTGCCGCTGTACTTGGCGTGCTGGGAGAGGTCGAAATTGGTACGGCTGTGGATTCCCTCCACCTCCTTGAATCCAAAGGGCATCTTGAATTCGATATCGGTGGCTGCATTGGCATAGTGAGCCAGCTTGTCGTGATCGTGGAAGCGGTAGTTCTCTGCACCGAAGCCCAGAGCCTGATGCCATGCCATACGTGTCTTCTTCCACTGGGGGAACCAATCGAGTTCGGTGCCAGGCTTTACGAAGAACTGCATCTCCATCTGCTCGAACTCGCGCATACGGAAGATGAACTGGCGTGCCACAATCTCGTTGCGGAAGGCCTTGCCTATCTGAGCTATACCGAAAGGCAGCTTCATGCGACCTGTCTTCTGGACATTGAGGTAGTTGACAAAGATTCCCTGTGCGGTCTCGGGACGCAGGTAAATCTTGCTGGCGCCATCGGCAGTGGAACCTACCTCGGTGGAGAACATCAGGTTGAACTGACGTACCTCGGTCCAGTTGCGGGTGCCACTGATGGGGCATACGATTTCCTCGTCGAGGATAATCTGGCGAAGTTCTTCGAGATTGACATCGTTGAGTGCCTTGGCAAAGCGCTCATGTAGGGCATCGCGCTTGGCTGCGGTCTCGAGGACGCGGGCGTTGGTGGCACGGAACTGTGCCTCGTCGAAGGAATCTCCGAATCGCTTGGCTGCCTTCTGCACCTCCTTGTCGATCTTCTCGTCGTACTTGGCCAACTGATCTTCGATGAGCACATCGGCGCGGTAGCGTTTCTTGGAATCGCGATTGTCGATGAGGGGATCGTTGAAAGCATCCACATGACCACTGGCTTTCCATGTGGTGGGATGCATGAAGATGGCTGCATCGATGCCCACGATGTTCTCGTGGAGCAATACCATGCTCTGCCACCAATATTGCTTGATGTTGTTCTTCAGTTCTACACCATTCTGACCATAATCATATACTGCACCCAATCCGTCGTAGATATCACTACTGGGAAAGACAAAACCATATTCTTTGCAATGAGAAACGATTTTCTTGAATACATCTTCCTGTGCCATAAATTCCTAATTTTATCTCAATTGTTTAAAACTTTGCGCAAAAGTACATCTTTTCTGCGGATATTTTGCTAAATTTGCAGATGAAAATAACACAAGGGCTGAATTTGTCCTACCAAATATGACAGACAACGTAACAAACTCCGAGGGAATAACCCATCATCTGAACCAAATGTACCAGAACTGGTTCCTGGACTATGCATCGTATGTGATACTGGAACGTGCCGTGCCGCACATCGGCGATGGCTTCAAACCCGTACAAAGGCGCATCCTGCACAGCATGAAGCGGATGGATGACGGACGATACAACAAGGTGGCCAATATCGTGGGGCATACGATGCAGTTCCACCCTCATGGCGACGCCAGCATCAAGGATGCCCTGGTACAGCTGGGACAGAAGGATCTGCTGGTGGATTGCCAGGGAAACTGGGGCAACATCCTGACTGGCGACGATGCTGCCGCAGGACGATACATCGAGGCACGTCTGAGCAAGTTTGCCCTGGATGTGGTATTCAACCCGAAGACCACAGAATGGAAACTCTCGTACGACGGACGCAACAAGGAGCCGGTGGCTCTGCCCGTGAAATTCCCCTTGCTGCTGGCGCAGGGAGCAGAGGGCATCGCGGTGGGACTGAGTTGCAAGATCCTGCCCCACAACCTGAATGAGATATGCGATGCGGCCATCCAATACCTGCATGGCGAGGAGTTCCATCTGTACCCCGACTTCCCCACGGGAGGCAGCATCGACGTGAGCAAATACAACGACGGACAGCGAGGGGGCGTCCTGCGTGTGAGGGCCAAGATAGAGAAACGGGACAGCAAGACGCTGGCCATCACGGAAATCCCATACGGAAAGACCACTGGCTCGGCGGGCAAGCCAAGCCCCTTCATCGAGAGCATCACCAAGGCGATCGAAAAGGGGAAGATAAAGGTGCGCAAGGTGGAAGACATGACTGCGGCCAAAGTGGAAATCCTGATACACCTGACACCAGGGGCAAGCAGCGACAAGACAATAGATGCGCTGTATGCCTGTACGGATTGCGAGGTGAGCATCAGCCCCAACTGCTGTGTGATAGACGAGAGGAAACCACGTTTCCTGACCATCAGCGAGGTACTGCAGCGCAACGTGGATGCAACGCTGGAACTGCTGCGCAAGGAGCGTCTGATACGTCGCGGAGAATTGCTGGAGAACCTGCATTTCGCATCGCTGGAAAGCATCTTCATCGAGGAGCGCATCTACAAGGACAAGCAGTTCGAGAATGCCAAGACGATGGACGAAGCCTGTGAATGGATCGACGAGCGACTGACACCATGGTACCCCAAGATGGTGCGCGAAGTGACGAAGGACGACATCCTGCGGCTGATGGAGATAAAGATGGCCCGCATCCTGCGCTTCAACAAGGACAAGGCGGAGGAACAAATCGCCCTGATAAAAAAGGAGATAGCGCAGATAGAGAAGGAACTGAACAACATGGTGGAGGTGACCTGCGACTGGTTCCGCTTCATCAAGGAGAAATACGGCAAAGACCATCCCCGACTGACGGAAATAAAGAGCTTCGACACCATCACTGCCGCCAAGGTGGTGGAGGCGAACCAGAAACTGTACATCAATCGCGAGGAGGGATTCATCGGTACCAGTCTGAAAAAGGACGAGTACGTATGCAACTGCTCGGACATCGACGACGTGATCCTCTTCTACAAGGATGGGACATACAAGGTGGTGAGGATGGCCGAGAAACTCTTTGTGGGCGAAACGGAACGTTCGAAGGCAGAGAAACGGAAGTGCGAGATCATGCACATCGCCATCTTCAAGAAGAACGACTCGCGCACCATCTACAATGCCGTATATCGCGACGGTAAGGGAGGCGCCTACTACATAAAGCGATTCAATGTGACAAGCGTGACACGCGACAGGGAATACGATCTGACTCAGGGCAAGGCGGGAAGCAGGGTACTCTATTTCACTGCCAACCCCAATGGAGAAGCGGAAACCCTGCGCATTCTGCTCAAACCCAACCCGAAACTGAAACGACTGACACTGGAAAAGGATTTCAGCGAAATCAGCATCAAAGGCCGACAGAGCATGGGCAACCTGCTGACCAAACTGGAGGTGAGCCGCATCCTCCTGAAGAGCCACGGAGGAAGCACCCTGGGAGGACGGAAGGTATGGTTTGACCCCGATGTGTTGCGACTCAACTATGACGAGCAAGGTACGTATTTAGGCGAGTTCAACAACGATGACCGCATCCTCGTGATCCTGAAGAACGGCGACTACTACCTGAGCAGCATCGACCTGAACAACCACTTCGACAGCAATATCCAACGCATCGAGAAATACGATGCAGAAAAGGTGTGGACCGTGGCTCTATTCGACCAGACACAGAATGGCTACCTCTATCTGAAACGCTTCCAGATGGAGGCTACTCCACGATCACAAAGCTACCTGGGAGACAATCCGGAAAACCAACAGATCCTGCTGACCGACACACCTTACCCACGACTGAAGGTGACCATGGGAGGAGCTGACTCGTTCCGCGAACCCATCATACTGGAAGCAGAGGAATTCATCTCCGTGAAAGGATTCAAGGCGCGTGGAAAGCGTGTGACGACATTCGAAATAGCACAGGTAGAGGAACTGGAGCCCACCCGTATGCCAGAACCGACGGAGACAACACAGCAACCCGAGGAACCAAAGGATGCAGAGGGACCGGAGAATGACGATGCCAACAAAAGCGATCAGGATCTGATGGACGAAATGAACGGCCAACTGCATTTGTTTGATGAATAAGAGGCTGCTTACACTCTTTTGCTGGCTCGGCTTCTTGACTCAGGCTGTGATGGCTGGCACTCCCATAGAACGCTCGCTGATGGTGGGCGTAGGACACAGCAGTCAGCTGGACACCTATCTGTCGCCTCTGGAATACAAAGGAACACACCTGAACCTGCTGCGAGAGACCATGCGACAGACAAGGTGGGCAGACAATCGTCTCTACTTCCACCAACTGCTGGACGGAGCAATCAGCATGACCAAGAGTCCTGCGGAAAATGCCAACGATCTGGGTGGAAGAATCGGCTATGATGCAGGATGGCTTTACCATTGGCAAGCGATGTCTCACCTGTGTCTGCAAGGAGGTGGATTGGCAGGGGTGGACTTCGGAGGGCTCTACAACAACCGCAATGGAAACAATCCCGTACAAGTACGCGGCAACCTCGATCTGTCCGCCTCGGTAGGAGCGGTATGGGACTTCCGCCTCCTGAAGAAGACATGCACGCTGCAATACAAGGCTGACTTGCCCATCATAGGAGGAATGTTCAGCCCTCAGTACGGGCAAAGCTACTATGAAATATACCAAGGCGACAACAGCCACAATGTGTGCTTCACATACCCAGGGAATGCACTGAGCCTGAGACAAAGGGTGATGCTCGATATCGCACTGGGAAAAGCCTCGCTACGGATTGGATACCTCAATGACGTACGACAGAGTCATGTCAACGAGATAAAAGCACACGACATCTGCCATTCTTTCCTGATTGGCTATGTAAAACGATTCAGCATCCTATGACAAGACTCAAGACGTTCCTCGCTCTCGTGCTGACAACTATCGTCATCTGCACGGCCTGCCAACAAGGTATGGAATACGACGATTCGCCAAAGGCTAACATCCAGGCGCTGTGGGACATCATCGACAAACACTACTGCTACCTGAGCTACAAACAAGAAACCATCGGCCTCGACTGGGAACACATACGAGGAGAATACTTGCAGAAGGTAAACACGAAGATGACGCACGAGCAGCTGTTCGAACTGATGTGCAACATGTTGTCGCGGCTACAAGACGGACACGTGAATCTGTATGCAGCACATGATCTGGGACACTATTGGAATTGGAAAGAGGACTACCCTGCCAACTATGACGAAGATCTGCAAGATGACTACCTGGGTGACGACTACCGAATTGCAGCAGGAATCCGCTATCGAATACTACCCGACAACATCGGATATGTGGTGTACCGAAGTTTCTCGAATGGCATCGGTGATGGCAATCTGGATGAGGTGATGTACTACCTGCGTGCCTGCCATGGACTCATCGTGGATGTGAGAGACAACGGGGGAGGCGTACTGACCTATGCAGAACGACTGGCACAAAGGTTTACGAATGAGAAACGATTGGTGGGCTACATCTGCCACAAGACGGGGACAGGACACGATGACTTTTCTTCTCCCGAAGCTGAATATCTGGAACCAAGCAAAGGTGTAAGATGGCAAAAGAAAGCGGTTTTCCTAACCAACAGAAGTTGCTACAGTGCCACCAACACGCTGATACGTGACGTAAAAGAGTGCCCCTTGGTAACGGTGATGGGAGATCGCACAGGAGGAGGTGGAGGATTGCCATTCAACAGCGAACTGCCGAATGGATGGTCAATCCGTTTCAGCGCTTGCCCTATGTTTGATGCTCAGATGAACCAAATAGAGTTTGGCATAGATCCAGACATCCCGTGTGCGATGGACAGCAGTGAGGCGTCTCAAGGACGTGATTCAATGATAGAAAAAGCGAGGACGTTCCTCAACACAAAGTGAACGGGGTGGTATATGAACTACGGATGCGCCATTCCTGCGGATAAAGGTTGTTGGCACGATTCCCCAAATTCTTGACAAAACCCAGACGATGGCCGCGGAAGGTGACAATCACCATCCCCTTGGGCGCGTCAATCTGAATGCTCTCTCTACGCAGATAGGCAATCGCTTGCTGATAATCGAGTTCTACCTCGGGGAACGTGCCAGAAGAATAGGACATACTCATCGCCAAAGCATGAGACGGCACCCAATCACGTCCCTTCTGTTGTGCAATCTGTATGCCATATACAAGGGGTGATAATGTCTGTCTCAAAAGTCCTAATGATTCCATGTGACATGTGGGAAAGGCCACATAGGCATCGCCATCCAACACAAAACTAAAATCGCCTGAGACCCATTTCCGCAGGGAGGTAGGTTCGGGTTGATTGGATTTCCTACGAACGTTTTTCCCCATCACTGGAGCATATTCTTCCGAAGCATCCTTACGCAGAAGAGCGAGAAAGAACCCTTCGCCACAAGTACGACCTGGGAGAAAATGATATTGTCCTACCACGTCCCAGTCTGCATCCGTATCAACAGGAAGCAGATGTGCTCCTAATTCACGACAAATCCATTCGACATTATCCTCATCCTCATACCTGTTGAACGTACAGGTGCTGTACACCATCAAACCACCTGGCTTCAGCGCGGGCCATATATCTCTGATAATGTCGCGTTGACGACGCCAACAAGTATCTACATTCTGCAAACTCCACTCCTGAACTGCTTGCTCATCCTTGCGAAACATACCTTCGCCTGAGCATGGAACATCGGCCACCACCAAATCAAAAAGATGATGGAGGGAGGTAAAATCCGATGGATAGTTCTGTGTGACCACTGTAGCCGGATGGCCCCACTTTGTCATATTCTCGGCAAGGACTTGTGCACGTGAACGAATCGGTTCATTGCAAAGCAACAAAGAACCCTCTGGCAACTGGCTTCGCAACAAAGTGCTTTTTCCTCCTGGCGCGGCACAAAGATCCAAGGCTACTACAGGAGATCCTACATACTGGCGCAAGACTTGAGAAAGAAACATCGATGACGCCTCTTGCACATAGTAGGTACCGGCATGAAAGAGCGGATCGAAAGTAAATGCAGGACGTTCGGGTAAATAGCACGCATCAGTACACCAAGGAACTTTCGTTCCAGGCAAATCCTGTAGAGGGCGCTTGAAAGGGTTCAATCGTAAGGATACCACAGGTGATGTATCCTGCAATGACTTGCAAAGGACATCTGCCACGCTGTCCTCGTAGTGAGAATGCATCAAGCGAATGAAGTCGTCGGGTAACATTATTGTACCAAACTATACGGAAACAGCACCAGGAATATGTGGCCAGGGATTGTAATCCTCAAGTTGGAAATCCTCGAAATGGAAATCGAAGATACTCTTCACATCGGGATTGATCACCATGCGAGGAAGGGGACGAGGCTCGCGTGTGAGTTGCAACTTTACCTGCTCCAGATGATTGTTGTAAATATGTGTGTCACCTAACGTATGAACGAAGTCTCCAGGACGAAGTCCTGTCACTTGAGCCATCATCATCAGAAGAAGTGCATAAGAGGCTATATTGAAAGGCACACCAAGGAAGGTGTCTGCACTACGCTGATAGAGCTGCAAACTGAGACGACCATCTGCTACATAGAACTGGAAAAAGGCATGGCAGGGAGGTAGGTTCATATTGTCGAGATCTGCCACATTCCATGCGCTGACGATAATTCTTCGACTGTCAGGATTGTGGAGAATATCATCTACGGCTTGTTGTATCTGGTCGATGAAACCTCCATTATAGGAAGGCCAAGAACGCCATTGATACCCGTATATGTGGCCAAGGTCACCCGTCTGAGGATCAGCCCACTCATTCCAGATACGTACGCCATTATCCTGAAGATACTTCACATTCGTATCTCCGTTGAGGAACCACAAAAGTTCGTAGATAATGGATTTAAGATGCAACTTTTTAGTGGTAAGGAGAGGAAATCCGTCCTCCAGATTGAAACGCATTTGATGACCGAACACACTTATTGTACCCGTACCTGTGCGATCACCTTTCTGAACTCCTTCTGTGAGAATTCTCTTCAATAGGTCTTGATATTGTTTCATAATGATTTTATATAGTAACGATGAAAAAATAAGTTGGTATGATTTGGCCTCCCCCCAAAAAACTTATTTCAAATCGTACCAAGTTATTGTTTTATTGTTACATAATCCACAAATGCGTAACGAAACGAATGACGTTCGTCTGTTTCATGTTCTTCACGTGATATTTCTTTCCATTGCTTCCCGTCAATGATGGGGAAAAAAGCATCTGCTTGAAGAGGTGTATCTTCAACCTCAGTAAGGCACAATCGATCAGCAAAGGGTAGAGATTGCTCGTAAACTGATGCTCCACCTATGATATATACATCCTCATTGGAAGACAAAGAGGAAAGCGCAGACGACAATGAGGTAAATGTGTCGGCTCCAGAGAAGGACTGCCCTTGGCGAGACAATACAATGTTGCGTCGGTTGGGAAGAGCTCCATGTGGCAAGGATTCGAAAGTTCTACGACCCATGATAATCGTATGGCCAGTGGTAAGAGCCTTGAACCGCTTCAAATCGTTGGGAAGCCAGTACAGCAATTTATTCTGGAAACCGATAGCTCTATTTTGTGCAACAGCTGCAATGATGGAAATCATGTGATTTTATTAAGGAGATTGAAAAGAATAAATAAGGTGACTTGTCAGAAACAGGTCACCTTATTATATTAGGATACTATCAATAACTTATTATTGACGATGCGTTGCAGAGTAGTTGATTCTAAGCGCCCAAGATTTACGCAAAACTTCCTTGATGTCCGTAATAATACCCATCTGAGTATTCTTATCGGCTTTGATGGAAATAATTTGCTCAGCTTGGTTCTTCATACCCTTACGCTCAGCTGCTACAAAATCCATGACTTCGCGAGGCTCAGCATAACGGTCGTTCAACTGAATACGAGTACTGCTACCCATTTGAGCACGAAGTTGATCTGTTGGAGGACCAACATAGATGAAAGAAACTACTGATTTCTTCTCCAACTTCTCAAGTTCTGTACCCTGAGGAACAGTAAACTTTACCTTCAAAGTAACTTCACGCATGGTTGTAACCATCATGAAGAAGAACAAAATAGTGAAAATCAAGTCAGGCAGAGATGAGGTATTCATCTCGGGCATTTCACGACTTTCTTTTTTCTTGAATCCCATAATTAGTTACCTCCATAGTTTTTGGGTTCAGCCTCGGAAATCTTCTGGGGATAGTATGCGCGTATAGCCACCTTCTGTTCGTCGGTGAGACGCTCATACATGCGCCCAAATTTTTCCTTTGACAACTCGTCACGCACTTCATTGTAAGCAGCTACGAGTTCGTTCTGAACCTGAAAATAAATCGTATAGGGTGTACCACGGTCCGTCTGAACGGAAATCACATGCTTGTCTGTAACATAGCAACGGCCTAAAAGGTCAATCACCTTCTCATGCTTCTCAGGCAACGTAGGTGAGTTATTCTCGTTCTTGATAAACTCCTTGGCACGATCGCGCAACTCGCGAACATCTATAATGTCATGATTGCACATCAATTGTCCAGCTGCATTCAAACGTACATTGAGCACGTTTCTTTCTTTCACATCAATCTGCGTATCTTCCTGATCTTTATCTGGTGGCTGCGGGAGGCGTCGGGAAAGACCCATATCCGTATCCATCGAAGTGGTGATAAGGAAGAAGATCAGCAAAATGAAAGAAATGTCCGCAGTAGAACTTTGATTCAATCCTGGCACTTTCTTTTTCTTTCTTGCCATATCTCTATCTCGCTTTTGTGATTACTTGCTTGCGCTCTTGGAAAGAATACCTGTCATGCAAACGGCAACAGCAGCAATGGCAGCTACCAACATGATACCCATAGAGGTGCAGAAAGCATCCACTACAGTAACCCATCCAGCGGATGTCACTGTACCATCGGAAGCAGTAAACTCTGTCTCGTCGAGACCTAATACTGCGCCCAAAACCAAGGATGCAATCATCAAGATAATAGTGAACAACATAATCTTGCCACCAGGAACGCCAGAACCAGAACCGGAGGCATTACCTTTGCTGCTCTGAATGCCATGGAAGATGCTCCACAGGGTAAGACCTGTAGTGACAACAGCCATTATATACATCAACCACATAATTACATCCGTGAGCATAGGCTCATTATAGTCACCTACAGGATTATCATAGCCGATCGTCATGAAAAGAGCGAAGCAAACCAAGATAATTCCAATGCAGATGTACAGAGCCATCTTGGAAATCTTTTCAGTCTTCATAATTTCTCTCTTTGTATATTTGAAAATCGGATATTACTTCTGGCACTTGTCAGACTTGATGCACATTACCAACAACTCCTGAGCTGCCTCTTCCATGTTACTGGTCAAAGCCTCGATACGTGACAAGATGTAGTTGTAGAACAACTGGAGAATCAAAGCTACGATAATACCGAAGATAGTGGTAATCAAAGCCACCTTCATACCGCCGGCAACAACAGTCGGGCTGATATCACCTGCACGCTGGATATCGTCGAAAGCCATAACCATACCGATCACAGTTCCCAAGAAACCCAAAGAAGGAGCCATGGCAATGAACAGGGTAATCCAAGAGCAGTTCTCCTCGAGATAAGCGCCCTGAACCTCAGCCTCCATATTGATGGTACGCTCTACAGTAGCAATGTCATTCTGACCAGGAGTGAGCAAGCAAGCCAAGCCCTTACCACTAACTTGAGCAACAGGACCACGTGTAGACTTGCACTTGTTAACGGCCTCTTCTACCTTACCGGCAGCAACCAAAGATGCCAATTCTGCGGTAAACTTACGAGTGTTGATTTGGCAGAGGCTCAAATAAACAACACGCTCGATACAGAAAGCCAAACCCATAACCAAGGCAATGGCAACCAGTGACATAAAACCTGCATCACCTTCGATGTACTTTACCTTCAATGTCTTGAAGATTCCTTCGCCCTGCTCTTCAACAACTGGAGCGGGTTCTTCTACTGCGGCTTCGGCAGCAGCGGTGTCAACAGCAGCTGTATCTACAGCAGTAGTGTCAGGAGCCTGTTCTACTTCGTCCTGAGCCATTACGGATGATGTTGCCCAGAATGAGCAAGCAGCAACCAATGCAACAATTGCAAATAACTTTTTCATTGTTTGTAGT
>DCHV01000067.1:0-72842 GCA_002314945.1 Prevotellaceae bacterium UBA1743 | reverse complement strand
ACACGCTTTCCAGGCGTGCCTCTTCAGCCACTCGAGCATCTCTCCAAAATCGTACACTTTTAGGCAGAAATGCGCTCATCTCTGCAAATACGGACACAAAAATACCTTTTATTTCTGACATTCTCACACTTTCCGACAAAAAAGTTGCAAAGAAATCTAAATTTTTGTGATTTTACCCCTAAAAAAGCAACTACGATACATGAAAAACTCTCTTTACATTCTCATTTGTCTCTTCAGAGATACATTCTGTCGTCATTCCATAAATGTCAGCCATTTTCTTAAGTATTTCGCAGGCATAAGCACTCTCATTCCGCTTACCTCGATAGGGAACTGGAGCCAAATATGGCGAATCTGTCTCGATGACCACACGAGAGAGAGGGACATATTGAAGAACATCTGCCAAAACACTTTTCTTATACGTCAATACGCCCCCTATTCCCAAGACAAAACCATCAAAAGAAAGAAGTTCCTCGGCTTCCTCACGTGTACCTCCGAAACAATGGAACACTCCTGTGAGATGTGCCGATCGATGACGCTCCATCAATTGAACCAATTCCTGATGTGCAGAACGTGCATGGATGGACAAGGGAAGATTCCAACGCTTTGCCCAACCTATCTGGCGTTCAAAAGCGTCCATCTGTTCATCACGTTTCGTCTGATCCCAGTAAAAATCGAGCCCTACCTCACCCACGGCCACATAAGGGTTCCCTTCTTCAGCTAATAGAAGTTCCATGTCATCAAGTACCTTGACATAGTCATCTCCAACCTCAGTAGGATGCAAACCCATCATTGGAGAAAAATAGGTCGGGTCGCTCTTGTACAACGAGAGCATAGGATTGATTGAGGTAGTATCTATGTTGGGAAGAAGAATATGCCGAATGCCGGCCTCTTTGGCTCTTGCTACCACTTCATTGATATCTTCTTTGAATTCCAGGCCATAGATATGGCTGTGTGTATCGATGATACTCATTACGACTGGCGATTGAGCAGTTGTAATGCCAATTTCCACAATTCTTGTTTTCGTTCAGAGGGAAGGTTTACTCGTTCCAGGCAGGTTTGTGCTTTCTGGAAATAGGATGCAATCTTTTCCTGAGCCAATTGTGCAACACCTATACTATTATAAATATGTGTAACGGCTGCAATCTTCTCGTCTGGATTGAACGATTCTGCATCTATCCACTTTTGCAATTCCGTACGTTGCTCAGGCGTAGCCTTCAAGAAAGCATTGATGAGCATATAAGTCTTCTTGTTACAAAGAATATCTCCCCCAATTTTCTTTCCAAAAACCTTGTAGTCACCATACACATCGAGGTAATCATCCTGAAGTTGGAAAGCAAGTCCTAAACTTTCGCCAAACTGGTATAAGTGTTCAGTATCTTCCTCGGAAGCATCTGCCAGCATAGCGCCCATCTTTGTAGCACAAGCTAAAAGGACAGAAGTCTTCAGACGGATCATTTCGATGTATTCCTCTTCTTTCACATCGTCACGTGTCTCAAACTCCATGTCATATTGTTGTCCCTCACCAATCTCAAGAGCAGTGGTCGTGAAAAGTTGCATAACTTGTTGAAGCTTTGCACTATCGCATTGAGCCATTCGCTCATAGGCTTGAACGAGCATCGTATCACCTGAAAGAATGGCCGCATTCTCATTCCATGCCTTATGGACACAAGGCTTACCTCTACGCACTTCTGCCTTGTCCATCACATCATCATGCAATAAGGTAAAATTGTGATACGTCTCCAAACCCAATGCAGGCCCCATGATGGATTTTACATCATCGCGATACAGATTATAGGACATCAACATCAACACAGGTCGAACACGTTTGCCGCCCAAAGATAGAGCGTAACGGATAGGAGCATACAATGACTCTGGCTTATGGTCATAAGGAAGGGCTGCCAACGCTTCATTGACGAGATTCAAGATTTCTTGTGCAGAATACATAATTATCTAAATTAAAAACAGGCTGCCCGCCATTTGGAGAGCAGCCTGCGTATTATCATTTTTCAAATAAGGAAATTTTAGTTGAGACGGAACATCACAGGCAGATTGAAACGGCTACGTACCGTCTTATTACCCTGTCGTGCAGGTTTCCACTTAGGCATCTCCGATACCACACGTTCTGCCTCCTTTGCCAAGTTAGGATCTGGAGAACGCAACGTCTTTACATCTACAATGGAACCATCCTTGTTCACAACGAAACCGACGATGACACGACCCTGTACACCCTGCTCTTGACAAATTGCAGGATATTTGATATGCTCGGTGAGCCATTTGAAACATTCTTCGTCACCACCTGGGAACTGAGCATTCTCTTCTACAATATCAAAGATACGATCATCATCATCAGCCTCCACAATAGGACCTACTGGACCTGTTGCGACAGTAGCTGAGGGAGCGCCTGTACCTACAGTCGTAGTAATGGCCTGGTTCATTTCCTCAGAAGTTTCCACCTCCTCTTCGGGAAGTTCTGTCTCATTCTCTACAATGTTAATGATTTCTGCCACTTTGGGAGCTGCGGCTGGAGGAGGTGCTACGACTTCCTGCTGTTGTGTGATGGGAATCATGTCTTCCTCCATCTTGAAATCATAAATCTTCTCTGTTTCCACCACCTTCACTTCACGCTGAGTGTACTCAAAGGCGACGAACATCAGTGCCAAAGCCATCACATATCCAATCAAAAGACTGGTCGAATGTTGGCCACGCAGTTCTTCACTTACTGAATTGTTTGCTTCCATTATTTTGTGTTTTATCTTATTTTCACGCTATGTTGTGGCAAATTTAGGACATTTTTTTTATTCGGCCCATCTCTGCAAGGCTTTTTTTTTGTTGAAATGCATTTTTTGTCAATAATAGGTTATGAATTGTGGGAATTTGCATTACCTTTGGGGCCTAAATGTGAACAAAATGGACAAAAAAAGGGCTCACACACTTGTGTTCTGTCTTATGGCAGCAATTTTCCCCTCAATTGCACAGGAGAACACCAATGTGTTTGATTTCCTCCGTTTACCAACTTCTTCCCACGCAATTGCCCTTGGAGGGCGCAACATTTCGCTCGTAGAAGACGACATTTCATTGGCATGGCAGAACCCAGCCCTATTGTCCAGTGTAAACGACAAGTCTGCGGGAGTCAACTTTATGACTTACATGGCTGGGTGTAAAACGGGAAGTGCAGCATATTCCCAGATAACAGGCGAGCGAGGAACATGGGGTGTCACTTCGCAATTTCTCAGTTATGGTTCCATGAAGGAAACTACGCCATCAGGGGAATTACTCGGCACTATGAGCGCCTTGGATATGTGCTTGAGCGGAATGTATAGTTATGCATTAGGCGAAAAATGGGTAGGAGGTGCTGCAGGCAAGTTTATCTATTCACACTATGGAGAATACACATCGTGTGCTTTAGCTGTAGATTTGGGACTTAATTATTTTGACCTCAAACAAGATTTATCTGTTTCCATAGCAGCGCGAAATTTGGGAGGTCAGGTAAAAGCATTTGCAGATCATCACGAGCGTTTGCCTATCGACTTAGAGCTTGGATTCACCAAAGGAATGGGATATGCGCCATTCAAAATATCTGCAACCTTAATCGATCTAACTCATTGGAGCCGCGACTATTACTATTCTCCGAATCGCAAGACACCTCCTGGGCGTGTTTTCTTTAACCACCTGAATTTCGGCGTGGACATCACTCCAATTAAAATTCTGTATATCTCAGGAGGATATAATTTCCGCCGTGCATACGAAATGAAGGCTGCAGGTTCTTCACATGCAGCAGGACTCACTTTTGGAGCGGGTATTCAGTTGAAAAAATGCAAGTTTGGTGTAGCGTATGCAAAATATCATTTAGGAGCGCCCACATTAGCATTCTCGCTCTCATATAGTTTCCAAAAAAGCAACCAATAACAGTCCAAGCAATATGAAAAAGATAACAATAGCAATCGACGGCTTTTCATCATGTGGAAAGAGTACAATGGCCAAAGATCTCGCCAAAGAGATAGGATATGTGTATATCGACACTGGGGCCATGTACAGAGCCGTCACTTTGTACGCTTTACGCAAGGGACTTATCACATCAGAAGGCATAGATTTCGATAAGTTGCGGGAAGAAATGGATAGCATAATGATAACATTTGTTTTAGATCCAGAATCAGGTCGTCCACAAACCTATCTAAACGGGGAATGCGTAGAAAAAGAGATACGAACGATGGACGTATCCTCCCATGTAAGTCCTGTTGCAGCACAATCCTTTGTGCGTACTGCAATGGTAGATCTGCAACGTATTATGGGTGAAGCAAAAGGTGTGGTGATGGACGGTCGTGACATAGGAACTGTCGTTTTCCCTGATGCCGAACTGAAAATATTCGTCACAGCCAGCGATGAGATACGTGCAAAAAGAAGATATGACGAACTTACCGCAAAAGGTGAGGCGTGTGATTTTCAAGAAATCAAGCACAACATCCAAGAACGTGACCGAATTGACACCACCCGCAAAATCAGTCCTCTGCGGCAAGCAGATGACGCCATCGTGCTTGACAATAGCCAGATGACCATCGACCAACAAAAGCAGTGGCTTTTAGAAGCATATCAAAAGGCAGCAGCTGAATGATTATTGAGATTGACAAGGGAAGCGGTTTTTGTTTTGGCGTAACACGAGCCATTGGGAAAGCGGAGGAAGAACTCAGCCAAACTGAAACTCTGTATTGTCTGGGTGACATTGTCCACAACGGGAAGGAATGCGACCGACTCCAGCAGTTGGGATTACACACTATCAATCACGAAGAGTTCAGCCAACTCAAAGGAGCCAAAGTCCTGCTTCGTGCTCATGGTGAACCTCCAAGCACCTACCTCCAAGCCACACAAAACGACATTCACATCATTGATGCCACATGCCCTGTAGTACTCCATTTACAGGAACGCATACGCAAAGAATACGAAGCCGAGACATCACGTCCGAAACAAATAGTCATTTTTGGGAAGAATGGTCATGCAGAAGTATTGGGCCTTGTAGGACAAACCCAAGGAACGGCCATTGTCATCGAATCTCTGGAAGATGCGCGGCAATTGGATATGAGTCGCGACATTAGCCTCTATTCTCAAACCACCAAGCCTTTGGATGAATTCCTGCAGATTGTCGAATACATCCAGCAACACATCGATGCACAGGCACAGTTTACGTACTACGACACCATTTGCCGACAAGTTGCGAACAGGATGCCTCACATACACCAGTTTGCCTCGCAGCACGACCTCATCCTTTTCGTATGTGGGAAAAAAAGCAGCAATGGAAGAGCACTTTTCAACGAATGTCAATCCGTAAATTCGCGTAGTCACATGATAGATTCAGCCAACGAGATACAATCTGATTGGCTGAATGATTGTGCATCGGTAGGAATCTGCGGAGCAACAAGTACTCCAAGATGGTTAATGGAGGAGTGCAAAATACGCATCCAGCAGCTGATGGGCAGCCACGAATGACGTTTTTCGTCCTTCGAGTACCATTTTCTCCTCTGCCTGTAGCATATCCGCCAATGTGGGGTGCTGAAAGAAACTATTCTTCAATTGCTCATTGATGCTCTCGTACATCCAGAATTTTGCCTGTTCGTTTCTTCTATGTTGGAAATATCCATTGTCCTTGACGAAATCGATGTACTTGTACACCATATCCCACACCTCCTTGATACCATAGCCATAGAATCCGCTATAGGTAAGCACTTGGGGTGACCATCCGCTATCAGGCATTGGGAACAGATGCAGGGCATTTCTGAATTGTGTAGCAGCCAATTGACATTTGTCCACGTTATTCCCATCACACTTGTTGATGATAATGCCATCTGCCATTTCCATTATGCCTCGTTTGATACCTTGCAACTCATCGCCCGTTCCAGCCAACTGAATCAACAAGAAAAAATCCACCATACTATGACACGCCGTCTCACTCTGCCCCACTCCAACCGTCTCAACAAAAATTTTATCGAAGCCTGCAGCCTCACACAAGATAATGGTTTCCCGGGTCTTACGTGCCACGCCTCCCAAACTGCCTGCCGAAGGGCTTGGTCGGATAAATGAGTCGGGATGAACCGACAATTTTTCCATTCGAGTCTTGTCACCTAAAATACTTCCCTTGGTACGTTCACTACTGGGATCAATGGCAAGGACAGCCAGTCGTCCACCATATTCTTTCAGTACATGAATACCAAATTCATCGATACTGGTACTTTTTCCTGCCCCAGGTACTCCGCTGATACCGACACGAATGCTATTTCCCGAATATGGAAGACATTTCTCTATAACCTCTTGAGCTGTTTTCTGATGGTCAGGATGTGTGCTTTCCACCAAAGTGACAGCTTGTCCCAACACAGTGACATTCCCTTTGAGGATGCCTTCCACATAATCCGACACCGTCAACTGGCGATGGGCAAAACGTCCTTTTTTCAGGTAGGGATTCACACTGGGAGCCGACTCTACCCCACTATTCACTGTCAATCCTGCATAGGACGGATCATTTTCTGGATGTTCCATATTGATATTTTATTTATACTCAACTTTAGTACTTATAGAGGCAAAGAAAACTAAGGAATACTTGGGTATGTCCAAAACAATCAGCATCTTTGTACAAATAAGAGCTGAAAGTTCCTTTGCTATGCGCAAAGATACGACAATTTTGTCAGAATAAAAGGAATTTCTTCAGTAAAAAACATGAAAGTAGCCTAATGGTCAAATGCTAAAGTTTAGATAGGAATTAAACAGGATCGTCCGATAACGGTCCGATAACGGTCCGATAACGGTCCGACAACTGCCCGATAACTGTTCGATAACTGTCCGATAACTGTCCGATACGAAAGATAGGATAATAGAAAACTTGGCAGTCAATAAACGTTCTCAGTATTCGGAATCAACTTTTATTCGAAGCTTGGGACAAGAAGGGTCATTTGTGATAAGCAAGATTTCCTGCCTCTCGTCCTCTTCGGTATTCTTACGTGTTCTATGCTTTTTCTCAACCTTTACTTTGACTGATTTCCCTGGCATGACAGTCCTATTGTCCACCGACACATTGAGTGAACTGCTGAAGACCTGCAATTGCAGAATATTCAGAGGCGAACCGCCTGTATTGCCAATGAAAAGCGAACCCATCCATTTATTCGAGCGACGACCAAATATCTTTTTGATTCTTGACTTAGATGTATTGCTATTATCATCCTGTCCTAATACTATCACCTCGGAACTTGCATTGGCGGCAGCGGCACTTATACGTTCTTCCTCCGACATAGCACTGAAGTCAGGCAATACCACACCTTTTAGGTTAATTTCATTTTCAGGACACACCTTATCGCCCAAATAACGTGACAGATACACTTTCGTTTGCCATTCGCCCAAAGATTCCATCTGCGCTCCATTCAATATCAGGCGGATAATTCCTGTTTTACCAGAAGCCACATTCTCGGGAATCGCCTGAGCCCTCACAAAGGATGGGAGATGCATTAGTTCGGGTTTGTAGGCAGCATGTTCTGCATTTACTATCTTGATTTCTGCTACTACCGAATCCCCTAAGCACACATCGCCGAAATCCACTTGATTGGTATTCAATCTTACATTACCCAAATCTACAGGAAATTCCATGCTATAATCTTTCACTTCACGTACCACATGTCCCTGCATGGCCAGATAAATCGGGGTTTCCAAGTCCTCTACATATACTTCAATCTCCTTGTAGAAAGAGCCCATGATTCCTGCATCATAGGTAACGACTATCTCTCCATGCTTTCCCGCTTTCACTTCCATATCAGCTGATTCCAGAGTCGTACATCCACACGCAGTCTTCACACTACTTATGCGCAAAGTGGAATTTCCCTTATTAGTAAAACCAAAAGTTACAGTCTTCGGTGTCTGAAACTGTATTTCACCTACCTTAACGATATCCAAATCAGGCACAAGTACACCCTGTCCCATCATCCACACGGGAAACAAGGAGAGCCATACCCACAAACATATTCTTTTCATCCAATGATCTTTATTCTGTGTAGTCAATGGTCAGAATACAAGATTCCAACAACAACATATTATCACCATTGTGGGCAAAGGTACCAAGAAAAAACGAGAATGGGCTATATTTCGTGGGATTTTTTTAATTTGCACTTTGCTTTTCCGATTATTCTCAGTAAATTTGCAGCGAGATATTTTAATAAAAAAACGATGCTTAGAAAAATCAGAATTTCGTTGGCCATCCTCTTTTGGGTGCTGATTACATGGTTATTCGTGGACTTTACAGGTACAGCTCAAGCCTATTTGGGATGGATGGCACGGATGCAGTTCGTGCCTGCTTTGCTTGCTCTCAATGGAGTAGCTCTTCTCCTTGTCGCAGTCCTTACTCTCGTCTTGGGACGTATATATTGTTCTGTCATCTGCCCCCTGGGAGTAATGCAAGATGTGATTGCTTGGTTTCGCAAGAAAAAGTACAAATACACTTATTCACCAGCAAAGAACAAATTGCGCTACATCATCCTACTTGTATGGATTCTCATTCTCGTTGTCAACCTCGGTTGGTTGGCAGGACAGATTGAGCCATACAGTCTGTACGGACGCATTGTAACTACAATAGCAAGCCCCTTGTATAAAATTGGCAATAATGTATTAGCCCAAGCCTCCGAGCATTACGACAACTATACGTTCTACTCTGTAGATGTATGGCTCAAGAGTGGATTGACACTAGCTGTAAGTTTCGTCTTTTGGATTATCATTGCTATCTTAGCATGGCGTGGTGGTCGTACATGGTGCAACACTATTTGTCCCGTAGGCTCTATTTTGGGCTTGATAAGTCGTCATTCCATATATGGTCCTGTTATTGATTTGGAAAAATGTAACAATTGTGGTCTTTGCGCTCGTAGTTGCAAAGCATCCTGTATCGACAGCAAGAATCACCAGATCGACATGAGCCGCTGTGTAACATGTGGCGATTGTATGGAACATTGCCACCAGAATGCCATGCAATTCGGCAAGCGAATTGCAATATCTGGTCCTATTCGTCAACCCGACACAGAACGTAGAGCCATGCTTACTGGCACAGCTCTCTTGGCAGGGTCGGCTTTATTAAAGGCAGAAGAGAAAACTGTAGATGGAGGATTTGCCGCCATCGAGAAGAAGATCAAGCCAGAGAGAGAAAAACTCATCACACCTCCAGGATCCATCTCAGCCCGTCACATGACCACTCATTGTACTGCTTGCCAACTTTGCATCAATGCATGTCCCAACAACGTATTGCGTCCCAGCACCAGTTTTGATCGTCTGATGCAACCCGAGGTAAGTTACGAGCGAGGATATTGCCGTCCAGAATGTAACATCTGTAGTCAAGTATGTCCTACAAGCGCCATTCTTCCCATTGAAGTGGAAGAGCGTGCCGAGACACAAGTGGGTGTAGCAAAATGGGTGCGAGAAAACTGCATATCCGCCCAAGGCACCGACCATTGCGACCTTTGTGCTCGGAAATGTCCCTTTGGCGCTATTCAGATGGTGCCACTCGATGGAAATAATGAAAAGAAAGTACCCGTAGTAAACGAAGAGAAATGCATCGGGTGCGGAGCTTGTGAAAATTTGTGTCCTTCCCGTCCATTCAGTGCCCTGTATGTAGAAGGAAACCATGTGCATCATAAAATATAATCTTTATTCGGAGGAACGACAATGAATAAGAACATAGACAGACGGTCATTTCTAAAAATTGGAAGTACCGTAGCGACCACTTCTGTTTTGGGCGCCTGTACCAATAAGAATGGAACAAACATAGACTTGGATCCTGCAGGCCACCACACTGATGAAGTCCCTGTTGACAAGATGACAACACGTACCATCCCCCGTACTGGAGAACAAGTAAGTTTACTCGGCTTTGGATGTATGCGTTTCCCCAAGAAGGACAAGAAGGATAACGACACGCCTCATGGAGGAGAAATAGATCAGGAAGAGACTAATCATGTAATAAAATATGCGTTGGATCATGGTCTGACACTTTTCGACACATCTCCTGCCTATTGTCGGGGAATGAGCGAGGAAGCATTGGGCAACGCCTTGGTAGCAAGTGGTTACCCACGCGACAAATATTTCATCTCCACCAAACTCTCCAACTTTGCTTCTCAGCAATGGAGTTTCGAGGAGGGAAAAGCCATGTTTGAACGGTCCTTGCAATATCTGCAGACCGATTATGTGGATTTTCTCCTGCTCCACAGTATCGGGGGTAGCATGGACAATCTCAGGCAGCGTTACCTCGACAACGGATTATTGGATTGGATGGTAGAGCAACGCGAATTGGGCCGTACACACAACCTGGGATTTTCTTTCCACGGGGATGTGGCAGTATATGATTGGATGCTGTCGCAACATGAGAAATATCATTGGGATTTCGTACTCATCCAGCTCAACTACCTCGACTGGCACAACGAGGAAAAAGGTAAAGATGCAGAATACCTGTACAACGAATTGGCAAAGCGAAACATACCCGTCCTTGTGATGGAACCCCTCCTCGGAGGACGATTAAGCAAGGTTCCCGATCATGTCGTGGCACATCTGAAAAAACGCAGGCCAGAGGATAGCGTCGCAAGTTGGGGCTTCCGTTATGCTGCTACCAAACCCATGGTTTTGTCGGTACTGAGCGGTATGACTTACCTGGAACATCTCGAAGACAATATACGCACTTTCAGTCCACTTCAACCTCTCACCGAGGAGGAAGAGCGTTGGCTTGATGGCGAAACAGCCTCCCTCATCGAAGCATTCCCCACCATTCCCTGTACCGAGTGCCGTTACTGTATGCCCTGTCCCTATGGATTGGATATACCTGGTATTTTCTTGCACTACAACAAATGCGTCAATACTGGCAACGTCCCCGAGAATCAACAAGCCACGAACTACGAGCAGGCACGCAAGGTATTTCTCAGGGGGTATGATCGTGCTGTGCCCAAGTTACGTCAGGCCGACCATTGCACCAATTGCGGGAAGTGCGTAAGCCATTGTCCTCAACACATCGATATTCCTAAAGAGATGCGGCATTTGGACAAATTTATCGAAAAACTGAAGACCAATACTTTGTGATTTATCCCGAATGAAGAGGATTGTAGGAACGCTAATTTTCGGATTGGTAACCATTATTGCCTTGGCACAGGAGTCAGCCCCAAACACCCTGAATGGATGGGCCGAACGTGTACAGAAATTCGGCAAAAGTGTACCTCAGGAACAAATCTTTATCCACACCGACAATACTTGTTATTTCCTTGGAGATACAATCTATTTCAAGGCCTATGTACGTCGTAGCGATACAGGGGCTCCCAGCAAACTGAGCGGTCTTCTATATACCGAATTACTGAATCAGGACGGATTCTTGGTGGAGCGAAAGCAGATTGAGTTAAAAGACGGAGAGGGTGAGGGCAGTTTCTGTCTGTTGGACTCCCTCTATGGAGGCTACTACGAGCTGAGAGCTTATACGAGATGGCAACTCAACTGGGGTGCCTACACACATGAGCATACCAAATTCGCCGAGAAATGGTTCTACAATCGACAGATGGCTCTGCAATATTATCGTGATTATGAGAAATTGTATAGTCGCGTGTTCCCTGTATATGACAAGCCTCAGCAAGAGGGAGAATATCTGCACGAGATGACATTGCGTCCTCTGCTTCGGCATTTCAAGGCAGACAATGCAGTTCCCGAGGCTACAGTGAAATTCTATCCAGAGGGTGGTCATCTTATCGCCAATGCCCCCTGTAGTGTGGCCTTTGAAGCCAATGATGAGGAAGGAAGGCATCTCGAAGGCTCACTGAGCATCACAGATGCATCGGGCAAAAAAGTAGCAGAAACGAAGGTTGAGAACAGAGGTAGAGGATCCTTCACTTTCACCCCAAAGACAGATGGAAAATACAAGGCACAATTCACTTGGCCCAAGGGAGAATCTAAGGCTGATCTGCCTGAAGTAGAGAGTGATGGTTGCGCCATTCAAGTGACATCCGAGGGTGAAAAGCTATCCATCCGTCTCCATCCACGAGGCAAAGCAGCAGGCACGCCTTTAGGTATGACTGTGATGCATCAGGGAGTGATGCTCGATTTCCAAGAATTGGGACAAGGAGAGGATTTGTCCTTGACACTCGAGAAAAAGGATTTGCACAATGGAGTCATCCAACTGAGCGTATTCGATGCCCAGGGATGTATCTATGCCGATCGTCTTGTTTTTGTACGCAACGGCCAGTTGGAGATGAACCCTCTCTCGTTTCAGGGGATAGAATCCACTTACGAACCATACGCCCCCATCCATCTGAGTGTGGAAGGAGGACAAGCGGGAAGCCATGTGAGTGTAGCCGTTCGTGATGCAGCTCATGCCGAGTATATCTATGACAATGGCACTATGCTCACAGAGATGCTCCTAAGCAGCCAGATTCGTGGCTTTGTAGAAGACCCCAATTACTATTTCGAGAGCGAAGACGAGCCTCATCTGCGTGCACTCGACCTGCTGCTCATGGTCCAGGGGTGGAGACGCTACAATTGGCACACGATGGCTACACCTGGTGCTTTTGTATTGAACTTCATGCCAGAGAAGACCCAGATGATGAGCGGAGAGGTGAACAATTACCAAAGTGTGGATCAGGAACACACTCTCGCCGAGGATGCCATGGCGGCTGCCACAGGTGAGGAAAAGACCGAGGTTGACCTTACACGCTTCGAACGTGGAACACAACCTACAGCCGGAGAAGTGTACGAACGATTCAACCAGAAGGAGACCAACCTGAAACGTGAGATGCTCATGCATGCAGAGTTTACCAAGCCAGGCGCACCCGAGGGTGTAGTAGGTGAAATGATGACCAAAGGAGGATATTTCAGCATCGAGAGCCCCCGGTTCTACGAGAATTGCTACTTTTTCCTTGGAGCAAGCGACAGTACGAAATGGAAGGATGAGGAGAAGGCTGAACTGAAACGAAATTGGGTAGTGAAGGGCGAGGATGCAGATCACGATTTCGACATCGTATATCCCGAATTCTACGTCAAACTCAATCCTATCTACCCCCGTTTCGTGAAGCCTTACAATTGGTATCAGCAGCATTTGGCTCCTGCTCCCCAGGGATCGGCTCTCTCTCCAGATTGGTTAAACGATGGTTCCTATACCATGGAAGAAGTGACTGTGGGTGCCCGACACAATGGAAGGAGTCGTTTCAACCCCAACAAACCTGCTTATGTGATTGATGCGTACCAAGCCTTCAATGATGTATGCGATGCAGGACTCTGTACAGGAGTATTCACAGGAGCAGACCGTTTTGTGCAGGATGTGGCACGCGTGTACATTGGTGATATGAATATGGAGCGCACATACGAAGTACAAAAACGCATGGATACACACAACGATTCCTTCTACATGTCCGACAGTCAGAAGATGAAGTACAACCACCTTTCTCATCTGGGAAAAGTGTATATCTATACCGATTATAGCCCACGTCGGGAAGGGGACAAGCATTTCGAGGCAAGCAATCAGCCTACGGTTGATATCGACCTACGACTGATCGAGGGAGATGGATTACGCGACGTGATGCGCGATCGTCGCTACATTCTGTCTGGTTACTCGGTATGCGAAGATTTCTATCAACCCGACTACAGCCAGAAGCCTTTACCCGAGCATAAGGACTACCGACGTACCCTCTACTGGAATCCTTCTATCGAATTGGATAACCAGGGGAAGGCGCAACTGAATTTCTACAACAATGGGAAGCAGACACAAGTCACCATCAGCGCAGAAGGAATGACACCAGATGGCACTCCACTCTCAGGGCTTTCTATGCCAGAAACAAGAAAATAATAACGACACTATCAAAGATTAACAACACATAGAACAAAACAAATGGAACAAAACGAACTACGTGACATTGTCTCACGCTTTGCCATCAGTGGCACCATTAGTGAAATCAAGCCTTTAGGCGAAGGTCTCATCAACGACACATATCTGGTCAAGACCACCGAAACAGAGCAACCCGATTATGTACTCCAACGCGTCAACCACGTCGTATTCCCTGATGTAGATATGGTGATGCGCAACATACAGGCTGTCACCAGCCACATCCGTGCTAAACTCGAAGCAGCAGGCACCACAGATATCGAGCGTAAAGTGCTCCGCTTCATTCCTCTCAAGGAGGATAGCGAGAAACTCTATTGCGTGGTAGGTGGACTCTACTGGCGTATCATGATTTTCATCCCCAATGCCATCACCAAGCAAGCCGTCAATCCTGAGAGCAGCTATGCAGCAGGTCTCGCCTTCGGTAATTTCCAGTCCATGTTGGCCGACATTCCAGTTCAGTTGGGCGAGACCATCAAGGATTTCCACAACATGGAGTTCCGTCTCCAGCAGTTGCGCGAAGTAATTGCCCTCGATCCAGCAGGACGTGTCCAGGAGCCTCAGGTGCAGGAGATGCTGCGTCAGATCGACCAGCGTGCCGAGGAAATGTGCAAAGCAGAGCGTATGGGACGCGAAGGCACCTTACCTAAGCGTGTATGTCACTGCGACACCAAGGTGAACAACATGATGTTCGACGATCAGGACAACGTTCTCTGCGTCATCGACCTCGACACCGTCATGCCCAACTATATTTTCAGCGACTACGGTGATTTCCTGCGTACTGCAGCCAACTGCGTAGCCGAGGATTGTCCCGATATGGATCAGGTACAATTCCGTTCTGATATCTTCGAAGCTTTCACCGAAGGCTATCTCCAGAGTGCTGGTTCCTTCCTTCTACCCGTCGAAGTAGAGAACCTTCCCTATGCCACCGCCCTCTTCCCATATATGCAGTGTGTGCGTTTCCTCTGGGATTACCTCAGTGGAGACAAGTATTGGAAATGCCAGTACCCCACCCACAATTTTGTGCGTGCCAACAACCAGTTGCACCTGTTGTTGAGCATCGAAGCACACTTCCCAGCGATGAAAGCCTTCATTGCCGAGAAGATGAGCAAGTAAGACGTTCTTTCCTATATACTTCGTGCGGCTCCACAGATGGTGGCCGCACGAATTTATACCATAAAATTCAGACTTCGATATGAATAATTACATTTTCCTCAACTCCATCAAACGCTATGTCAACGATAGCGTTTTGCTGATTATATCCACCATATTGGCGCTCATCATAGCCAATCTCGACATAACACGCGACTTGTACAAGGAGTTTTGGACGTTCCCCGTCTCTATCAGCGTGGGAGACTTCAATCTGTTCAGTCACGGAGGACACCCTATGACTTTAGGAGCCTTTGTCAATGATTTTCTGATGGCCATTTTCTTTCTCAACGTAGGTCTTGAGATCAAGCGTGAGATATTGTGTGGAGAACTCTCCAGCCTCAGAAAAGCCCTTCTTCCCGTCATCGGAGCATGTGGAGGAATGCTTGTCCCCGTCATCGTATTTTTCGTGGCTTGCGGACTCACATCGAGCGATCCTATTGCGGAGCGAGGCATGGCCATCCCTATGGCTACCGACATTGCATTCTCTTTAGGGGTGCTCAGCATCTTCAGCCGTCGTGTCCCTGTTGGATTGAAGATATTCCTTGCCACCCTGGCCGTAGCCGATGATCTCGGAGGCATCATCGTCATAGCCATTCGTTATACCGATCATTTAGCTACCGCCTATCTGTGGGGCGCATTGGTTTGCGTAGCCCTTCTTGCGATCATCAACTGGCGCAACGTTCAATTCAAGACCTTCTATCTCGCTATCGGTGTCGTGCTATGGTATTGTATGCTCAATAGCGGCATCCATGCCACCATCGCCGGCGTACTCTTAGCCTTCTGCATCCCCGCCAACCTGCCAGTTGGAACCAAATATTATGTGGAGCGAATACGCAAGCGTGTCCATGAATTTCCCTCTATCGAAGTGCCACATCAGGAGCGCAACAAGCCTGCACTTCTCACCGATCAACAGATACAGACACTCCGAGATATCGAAGTTTCCAGTGACCGCCTCATCAGTCCGCTCCAGAGTATGGAAGACAATCTGCGCGACCCCATCAACTTCATCATCATCCCTCTCTTCGCCTTTGCCAATGCAGGGGTTGATTTCACCGGTATGAGCATCAGCAACCTCTTTGCAGGAGTGGGTCTTGCTGTCTTCCTCGGTCTCTTCATCGGCAAGTTCCTGGGTGTTTTCAGCATCAGTTGGCTTTGCATCAAACTGCACTTGGTAGAGATGCCCAAGCACACCACATGGCGAGCCTTTGCCAGTGTCTGTATGCTCTGTGGCATCGGATTCACCGTGAGTATGTTCATTGCCGATCTCAGTTACAGTCCCGTGTCGCGCATCGACCTGCTCAACGATGCCAAGCTTGGCATCCTCGTTGGCACCGTCGTCAGTGCCATAGTAGGATGTATTCTCCTACATTTCTTCCTTCCCCAGGAGATAGAAGAACAGGAATAAAAATGCTATACCTCCGTACACATATAACGGATCTCAGTCAGGAGGAACTTTCATCCATGATGCAGTCCCTCCCTGCACAGCGCCGGGAACAAGCAAAGCGCTTCAAATTCGTACAGGGGCAGAAGGAATGCACGTTGGCTTATCTGGAATTGTGTCGTGGGCTTCGCGAGGAATATGGTATCACCACTATGCCCGAGTTTGGGTATGGAGAACACGGAAAACCCTTCCTTACTACCTACCCTCATATTCATTTCAGCCTGAGCCATTGCAGGGAGGCCGCAGGATGCCTCCTCAGCACGCAACCATGTGGAATGGACGTGGAGCGTATCCGTTCCTACGACCCTTCCCTCATCCGCTACACCATGAACGAGGAAGAGGCGGACCGTATTCTTTCCTCTTCCCGTCCCGAGGTGATGTTCATCCGTCTATGGACTCAGAAGGAGGCTGTACTCAAGCTCCGTGGAACTGGCATCACCGACAACATAAAAGAAGTATTGAATGACCTGCACGACATACGCCTCCATACGACAGAGCATCTCGACGAGGGATTTGTATGCTCGTGTGCAACAACAGAACAGATATGAATAGAAGAACATTTCTCAAGGCCGGCATAGGCGGCACAGCCATTGTAGCAGTCGGTACAAGCGGCTACCATTTCCTACATACAGAGGATGTCCATGGCAAAATCCTCATCATCGGAGGAGGAGCAGCGGGATGCAGCTTCGCAGCTCGTCTGATGCGTCGCATCAAGGATCCCGACATCACCCTCATCGACCCCTCCGACAGACAGTATTATCAGCCTGGCTTCACCTTCATCGCCTCGGGTATCTTTCGTCCCGACGAAGTATGGAAACCTCAGCAAGAATGCATCCCCCAGGGTGTGAAATGGGTCAAGGACCATGTCGTAGCCCTGGATCCTGTGGCGCAGAAAGCACGTACTGCATCAGGGGAAGAGTACGCCTACGATTTTCTCGTCCTCACCCCTGGTCTTCAGCTCGACTGGGACAAGGTCGAGGGCATCTCGCGCGACACGCTCGGGGATGGTAATGCCCATTGCATTTACGATTTTCAGGGAGCGCAGCGCACATGGCCGGCGCTCGAAGCCTTTGTAAAGAAGGGAGGACACGGCATTTTCACCGATACCTACACCAAGCACAAATGTGGTGGAGCACCCAAGAAAATCTGTCTCTTAGGCGAACATCTGGCACGTCAGAAAGGAACGCGCGACCATCTGCAGTTCGATTATTTCTGTTCCGAGAAAGCCCTCTACGACGTACCCCTCTACACCCCACGTCTGCTTGAGATATACGACGAACGCGGAATCAATCTTCAGGTAAACACCCGTGTGAAGGGCATCGACACACAGGCCAAGAAAGTTCATCTGCAACGAGTAGTAGAGGGCGAAGTCCAGGACACCTTTGTCGAGGACTACGACTTCCTCAGTTTCGTTCCTCCACAGAGCGCCCCCGATTTTGTCAAGGAATCCGGTTTGTCATGGACCGAAGGCAAATTGGCCAAGGGTGGTTGGGTGATGGTGGACAAGGAGACCCTCGTACATCAGACCTATCCCAATGTCGTGAGCTTGGGCGATGTGGCAGGTATTCCTACGAGCAAGACCTCTTCGGCAGTCCGCATCCAGTTACCCGTGGCCGTCGAAAACTTGATTAGCCTCATGCAAGGCAAGGAACCTACCCGCCATTACAACGGCTATGCCTGCTGTCCCATTGTTACCGACTACGGTCACGTCCTCCTTTGCGAGTTCGACTACAACAAGGACGCCGACATCACCTTCCCTTTCTCTCTGCTCGATATGAGCAAGGAACAGCACGTAGGATGGTTGCTTAAGAAATACTTCCTCAAGCCCATGTTCTTCCACGCCATGCTGCGAGGATGGATGTAACAAATTGTGGGGCAGAAGATGCCCCACAATTTGTTATTTCGACTTGTCGATCTCTATTTTCTTCTCGAAAAACTTCACCTTGGCAGCCACGCTGTCGTAGCGCTGTTCCATGGCGAAGACCTTCCTGTTCTGAGCGAAATAATCAGGGTTCTTCTTGTAGTGGGGCTTCTCCATCATCCCCTTCAGCACGACGCGTTCCGCATCCAGTTCGGGGCCCAATGGCTCCAGTTCCTCCCGTGTCTGAAAGAGTTCCACACTATCCAGCAGCAAGATACCATCCCTGCGTGCCGCGATGGCCGTAGGATATTTCACACGCATACTCTTGATAGAATCACGAGCCGCATCGTACTGCTTGTTCTGCAGGTCAGTACGAGCCTTGGCAATCATCTCGCCCGCCAACTGTTCTGGATCGGGTTTCGAGGAACATGCCGCACACAGCATTGCCATCAGGATGGCAGCAAAAGACATCTTTTTCATCATCGGATACATATTTACATTATACTAATGCAAAATTACGAACATTCCATCAAACGACAAAACAAGAGGCAAAAACAACGTATTTAATTGTAGGTTCCAACAAAAAGTCTTAATTTTGCAACCCGAATAACGATAGATACCGCCGATATATATGAGGAATCTCACCGACCAAGACCTTGCACACCTACTCGACACCCCTATTTTCCATCAGATAGGAAAGACTGCCGATGAGATGGGAGTAGAATGTTACGTAGTGGGCGGTTATGTACGCGACCTGTTTCTGGAGCGTCCAAGCCAGGACATCGACTGTGTAGTGGTAGCATCCCAGTCCGTCAGAGAGCAGGCAGGAGAGGAAAGGCCAGGCATACAGTTGGCAAACACATTGGGAAAGAGACTCGGCAGGGGAGCCCACGTGAGCGTGTTCCGCAATTTCGGCACAGCACAGGTGAAATATCATGGGTCGGAGATAGAGTTTGTAGGAGCACGCAGGGAGAGTTATAGCCACGACAGCCGCAAGCCTATCATAGAGGATGGTACACTCGAAGACGACCTGGATCGTCGCGACTTCACTATCAATGCCTTGGCCGTCTGCCTCAACGAGCACAGATACGGGCAACTCGTCGATCGTTTCGATGGCCTCTACGACATGGAGGACGGCATCATCGCCACCCCCCTCGACCCCGACATCACCTTCAGCGACGATCCCCTGCGTATGATGCGTTGCATACGATTCGCCACCCAACTCAACTTCCGCATAGAGGACGAGACACAGGCAGCCCTGTCGCGCAATGCAGAACGCATCAAGATCATTTCACGCGAACGCATCATTGACGAACTGAACAAGATACTCCTCTCCCCCATCCCCAGCATCGGATTCATCGAACTGAGCCGTTCCGGACTCCTGCCACTCATCTTCCCAGAACTGGCAGCTCTGGAAGGAGTAGAGGTACGCAACGGAAGGGCACACAAGGACAACTTCTATCATACGCTGGAAGTGTTGGACAACGTAGCCACTATGGGCGGTGACCTATGGCTTCGCTGGGCTGCCCTACTGCACGACATCGGCAAGCCCAAGAGCAAGCGATGGGAGCCCGTGGCAGGATGGACTTTCCACAACCACAACTACCTGGGACAACGTATGGTATCCTCCATCTTCCGACGCATGAAACTGCCTATGGACGAACGGATGGCCTATGTCGAGAAACTCGTATTGCTACACATGCGCCCCATAGCCATCGCAGACGAGATAGTCACCGATAGCGCAGTACGCCGACTTCTCTTCGAGGCAGGCGAAGACATCAGCGACCTCATGACCCTGTGCGAAGCCGACATCACCAGCAAGAATCAGACACGCAAGCAGCAATTCCTCGACAACTTCCAACTCGTGCGACAGAAGTTGGACGATCTTCAGGCACGCGACAACTACCGCACCTGGAAGAATCCCATCACTGGCGAGGAAATCATGCAGATCTTCGGCATCCCCCCTTGTCAGGAAATAGGACAACTCAAGCAAGCCGTCAAGGATGCTATTTGGGACAGTCTCATCCCCAACGAATATCAGGCTGCACGCGACTATATGTTCGCTCAAGCCCAGAAGATGGGACTCACCCCCGTGCAAGATCCCTCTACTCTCGAAAACAGCAAACAATAACACACCATATATATAGGATAACACACCAATGAACACAACAGCCAAGCTATTGCTATATTGCCCCGACAAACAAGGCATCATCACCGAAGTATCCAACTTCATCACCATCAACCGTGGCAACATCGTCTATCTCGACCAGTACGTAGATCACGTGGACAACATCCTCTTCATGCGCATCGAGTGGGAGATGGACAATTTCCAGATACCGAAAGAGAAGGTAAAAGACTATTTCGACACCCTCTGTGCCAAGAAATACGAGATGGAGTTTGGTATCTATTTCAGTGATCAGAAGCCACGCATGGCCATCTTCGTAAGCAAGCTTAACCACTGTCTCTTCGATCTCCTCTCCAGATACACAGCAGGAGAATGGGATGTAGAGATTCCCCTCATCATCAGCAATCACGAAGATTTGCGTCCCGTAGCCGAACGCTTCGGCATCCCCTACTACTACTACCCCATCACCAAGGAGAACAAGGCCGAGCAAGAGCGGCAGGAGATGGAGCTGCTGGAAAGGGAAGGCATCAACTTCATTGTCCTCGCCCGCTACATGCAGATTATCTCAGAACGGATGATAGAACGCTATCCACACAACATCATCAACATTCACCACTCCTTCCTACCCGCCTTCATAGGAGCCAAGCCCTATCACCAAGCCTTCGTACGAGGTGTGAAGATCATAGGCGCCACTAGCCACTACGTGACACAAGACCTTGATGCAGGTCCCATCATCGAGCAAGACGTGATACGCATCACACACAAAGACACCCCCGAGACTCTGGTATATAAAGGCAAAGACCTCGAAAAGATAGTCCTGAGCCGCGCCGTCAACAAGCACATCGAGCGCAAAATCCTCACCTATAAGAACAAGACCGTCATCTTCAGCTGACAAGTCTATTAGGAAGAAAATAAAAATCTTGACAAGTAAATTAGTATAAACTTGGAAATCTTGTCAAGTGAAATCAGTAAAGGACATTCATCAGAACCTTTTAAAAACCCCATGGTCAAAAAATAAATTTTCCGAGGAGAAAATATTTTTTTCTCGAGGCAGAAATATTTTTTTTCCAAGGCAGAAATTCTTGGTTTCCGAGACGTCTTGTTGTGACAAGCGTGACAAGTGTGACACGTGACAAGCGTGACAGAGGATGTTTTCGATTTTGGAAAACATGAACATGGCGACGACCCCAGCTTAGATACCTTATATATATATATTATTTATATGAATATTAATTTGTATATTTTTTCTAAATAAAAACCCCCTCTATAGTCCCCCCCATGCACTGAGGAGGTACATGAACATGGTCATGTCCATGTTTTTCATTTTTGCAAAAACCCTCTGTCACGCTTGTCACGCGTCACACTTGTCACGCAAAGAGAAGCAATATACTGATTTTCAATGTGTTTTGTGTTACTTTGTAACAAGCGTGACGCGTGACAAGCGTGACAAGAGTTATTTTGGTTTTTGAAATACATGGACATGGACACGGAAGAGGACAAAAAAAGGGGACAAGTTTTATTTGACTTGCCCCCTCCTGATATTTCTGTTTTATCGGTGCATTATGAATTCCGACGAATATAGGCAATGGTTTCACCCTTGCTCACCTTGTGGCCCTGCTCCACGCATATCTCGGTAATCTTTCCTCCTAAGCAAGCTGGCACTTCGACCATCTGCCCATAGTGATTCTGGATATAGCAGAGACGCTCTCCTTCCTTGTACTCCTGTCCGATAGCGGGTGAGATGGAGGCTACAGCCTCGCCTTCGCCATTTACTTCGTAGAGTACGGTTCCTGTCTCAGGTGCCACTACTGCATCGGATTGTGCATGCTTGTACGCTGCGATATCTGCAAGGTTCATGCCTTTCTTCTGCATATCTTTCTCCTTGGCTGCCTGCAGGTCTTTGTTGAATCGTTCCTTGGCTATGCCACTCTTGTAGTCGCGGTACTGACTCTCGTGCATAGCAAACTCGAAGAGTTCTTCGTCGTCCTGACCACGATCCCATCCATTCTGTTCCATCTCCTTGATAAAGCGGTCGAGGTCGTCTGGATAGTTACTCTGAGGATCGGCGGTGGTAAACTCGAAGCCTTTCTCCTGAGCCAACTCTTTCAGTTCGGGTGCCACGTCTCCGGGTAATTGTCCGCTCTTGCCTAATATCATTCCCCAGATGGAGTCGTCCATCATGGAGTAGCGAGGCTTGCCCATCGATTCGGTAAGGAGGTTCATCAAGGCGATATTCTTGACGTACTGAGAGAAGGGAGTTACCAATGGAGGATAACCCACACGAGGCCATACGTATGCTACTTCGTCGAAGAGTTTCACCAACAAAGCGTCCTCGCTATAGGGCTCCTGACCTGCCTTCTGACGATTGGCGTTGATGGCAGCCATCACACCTGTCAAATCGGCCATCATACTGCCCATCATTCCACCAGGGAGACCGCAGCCGAGCAAGAGGGATGACATGAGTTTGTTGCTGGGGTTCATGAAGTAGCCCAAGAAATCATCAATAAATTCCTGAGTAAGCTTGCGGGCTTCCATGTAGGCATCCATATTGATTTCGGGCACATCGAAACCAGCGTGTTTCAACATGCTCTGTACCGAGATGATATCGGGATGTACCTTGCCCCAAGAAAGAGGTTCGATGGCAGTATCGATGACATCGGCACCTGCCTTGCACACCTCCAAGATACTGGCCATCGACAGGCCTGGGCCGCTATGACCATGATACTGGATGATGACCTCGGGATGCTTGGACTTGATCATTCCTACGAGCTGACCCAACATCGCGGGCTGTCCGATTCCTGCCATGTCCTTGAGACAGATTTCGGGTGCCCCAGCTGCTATCAGTTGTTCGGCGATATTGGCATAATACTCGGCCGTATGAATGGGGGACGTGGTGATACAAAGGGTTGCCTGAGGTGTCATGCCACCTTCCAAAGCATATTTGATGGAGGGAATGATATTGCGTACATCGTTCAAGCCGCAGAAGATACGGGTGATATCAACCCCCTGCGCGTGCTTCACTCTATACATGAGACGGCGCACATCAGCTGGCACGGGGAACATACGCAAGGCATTCAAGCCTCGATCCAGCATGTGGGTCTTGATTCCAGCCTCGTTGAAAGGCTTGGTAAATGCACGCACGGCCTTGTTGGGGTTCTCGCCATACAACAAGTTCACCTGCTCGAATGCGCCACCATTCGTTTCCACTCTATCAAAACATCCCATTCGCACAATGGCGGGAGCTACACGCACCAACTGATCCAACCGTGGCTGATATTTGCCAGAACTCTGCCACATGTCGCGATACACCAAACTGAATCTAACTTTTCTCTTCATTTTCTACTTATTTGCTAATCGTGCACAAAAGTACAAAATTCCCTGATTTTTTTCCCCATTTTCCGCATTTTTTTCTTTTCGCTCTAACAGAAAAAGTACCGAGCGACAGGTGGAGGCGTCATTCCCTCTCCATCGTAGATTCCACGCCCACGGAATCACACTGTGCTTTCATGGGTGGATTTTCCTTGTCTATCCTGAGGGTGATCCGCTGAATGCGTGGAAACTCATCGAACAGTGTCTTCCCCATCTCCCATACGAGATATTCCAATAATTGACAGGGCTTTGCCATGACGGATTGAATACAGGAGGTGACGTCGGCATAGTTGACCGTACCAGCCAATTCATCACTGTTGATGACAATGTCATCACATCTCACCTCGGCTGTCAGTGTAACATAGAAATAGGCGCCTACGATACGTTCCCGGGGAAGGACGCCATGATGTCCATAGACACGAAGACGATCGACATGGAGAGTGAATATCATTCTTCCTCCTCCTCGGGCGTTGCCCCTGGAATATAGCGTTTCAGTGCGCGTGCCACTCCCGTCTTCCACGAATTGATGCTATCACTATCCAATTCCAACGAATTGACCAGGCGAATGACATTCTCAAGCGGCATCTTGTAACGAAGCACACCACTGATTAGTTTGGCATAGTTCCAGTATTCTGGGTTGAATTTCCCGCTCAACCCTTCCACGGTTGTTTTGTAGCCTCGCTTGTTCTCAAACTGGAAATCGTATCGCTTGACGCCATCACGATCCACATGCTTGATGATTCGTCCTTTGGTGACGCTCTTGGGTAACGATATACCCTCCTCGTCGTCCATCAGTCCTGTAAAAATCTCGTAGGGTGCATCATCGAGAAGTCCTACGAATGCGACCCACTTCTCCTTGTTGTTCTGGAAACGGACAACATCACACTCCAATGATTCTGGACGCGTCTCCACCACCAAACTTGTCTGATTCGTCTGTGACAAGTCGGGATGGAATCCCTGATGATGGAGCATCTCCATGAAGCCGAGAGAGAGTTCCTCGTTGACAGCCTTGGTATATCGGACATCGGTAAACACCTGTGCCAGCGTCTGTTTGTTATTCTGTTCCACGAACGCCTGATTCTCGGCGAGTTGTTCCTTGGCCGTATAAAATTCGTCTATGCGCTGAAGTGTATATGGAAGATAGGATTCCTGATGAAGAAAAGCCTCCAATGGCAGACGATCCTGCTCGGATGGTTGTTCTGCGGGCCAACCCACGGTGAGCGTTGCCACTGGCACTACAAGAGAGGGAAGGTGGAGAAGTTCAATGATGACTTGCGGATTGTACACGGTTGTACCAAGGAAGCACAATCCCAATCCAGCTTCTTCGGCAAGATTGCAGAAAGTCTGACAATAGAGGAGGGCATCAGTAGTGGCATTGACAAAACTGAGCATATTGTCGTAACCAGGCTCTGCCTGTCGAAAAGCGCACCAATCACTGGTGCGCCTAAAATCGGCACATATAGTAAGGAGCACAGGAGCTTCTGTCACCATCGGCTGGCAGAAATGTGCGGGTGCGAGTTGCCGCTTCATGTCGGGGTCGCGCGTGACCACCACACTATAGAGTTGGAGATTACCCATCGTCTGTGTATGGGATGCCTCCTCCAACAGCTGATTCAGCAACTCATCGGAAACGGGTTGCTGAGTGTATTTGCGAATGGTCCTACGATGAGACGTATTCATTTCCTGAAGCTTAACCTTGATTCTATTTCCTGCAGAGTAGCTTGCAAAGACTTATCTTCTTGCAGACGGTTCTCAATCGTACGTATGCTATGGATGACCGTGGCATGATCGCGATTGCCTATCAATGCACCTATTCTGCTATGTGTGAGATGAGTGTGCTTCTGTGCCAAATAGATGCTCAATTGGCGTGCCCGGACGATATTGGCCTTCCGACTCTTGCCAAAAAGGTCTTCCTGACGCACATTGCAACATGAGCAGGTACCATCGACAATCTGTTCTATCGTTATCTCGCGAGGCTCAAATGAAAGATTCCTATCCAAAACACGCTTGGCAAAACTGAGATCCATCTCCTTGTCATACACTACCGAGTAAGCCAACAGACTATGTACAACACCTTCCAACTCGCGCACACTCCCGCATACATGCTCTGAGATGTAGTCTATCACATCGGCAGGAATATTGAGCCCATCGTGACGTATCTTATCGATGAGAATATCCCTTCGCAGAACTTCCCCAGGCCTTTCTATTTCGGCCAAAAGCCCCCATTTAAAACGCGTAATCAGACGTTCTTCCATTCCATTGAGCATCGTTGGGGGACGATCGCTTGCCAAAATAATCTGACGGCCATTCTGATGCAGGTGATTGAAAATATGGAAGAATGTATATTGTGTTCCATCCTTGCCAATCATCTCCTGAATATCATCCATGATGAGTACGTCGATGCTTTGGTAAAAGTGCATAAAGTCGTTGAACGCGTTACGACGTACAGAATCTGTATATTGAACCTGAAAAAGATGTGCACTGAGATAAAGGACACGCTTCTGGGGATAGAGTTGCTTGATACGCGTGCCTATAGCGTTGAGCAGATGGGTCTTCCCCACTCCACTGGGGCCATAAACGAAAAGAGGATTGAACGTCTTTTGGTCGGGATGCTCTGCAATTGACTGACCTATGCTACGAGGCATCTTATTGCTTGCTCCCTCGATGAAATTGTCGAAATTCTGCTCGACATTCAATTGAGAATCCAATTCCTGGATGGGAGAGGGAGATTCATTGGCCTTTGCCTTCGTTTTGACTTGATCTATGACAGGCTTGTCATACACCAACTGCTCAGTCTTGACATCCCGGATTACCTCCACCTCGTAAGCCAATTTTGTTTCTCTGCCGAAGAAACGGAATATGGCTGTATGCAGAAGCTTGCGGTAATGTTCCTCCAAATATTCGTAAAAGAACTGACTGGGGACGTAAATAACTACCATCCCGTCTGCTTTGTTGTAGGACTTGAACTTGATGGGCACGAACCATGTCTGGTACTGCTGCTCATTCAAGTTGTTATGAAAAAACTCCATACAACGAATCCACACATTTTGTGTTTCTTCAGTCATTGCTCTTTACAAATTTTCTTATATAATCTGTCGTTTGTTATACCTTTTTGAGGCGAAAACGGTGCAAATTTCCAACATATTTTTTAATTTTCCAAATCGGCACATTTTAGCTTTCTCACAGAAAAAAGTTCCTAACCTATTGGATTTCAAACAAACCATACATGTAGCATTGATAAAAGGATATATATAATAGCAAGTAATTGATTATATGCTATTTATATATAATTTCAACTATATGACACATACAAAAAGTTCTTTGTTAACTACTATAATAATAGCATTTTACATTTGAGTATTCCACTTTTTGTTATTTGAACAATATTCAAATAAGCCTCATTTCCTCCCGAAGAGAGAGAAATGGACATAACGTTTGGGAGAAGCCTTCAAATCCGTCATCAGACTGTCTGCACTTTGGACGGTATGATTAAGGTTCCGATAGAGGGAAGGGTCATTGAGCATCATTCCTAACGTACCTTCTGGGTTGCGCAATTGATCCATCATCTGATGTATGCTTCCCAATGTAGCATTCACGCTATCCATAGTACATTGCAAATCCAACCGATCTATCTTTCCTGTCAAAGATACAATATTTTCGCCTGCATGATTGTACGTTTCTGTCAACTTAGGCAAGTCGTCGGTCAAAAGATGGTTCAAATGGTGGGTGCTTTTCTCCAGCTGTTGTGTCACATTTTCTGTATGTTGGATAATCGAAGGGAGATTGGGGTCTGCAACAAGTCGGTTCAGCGTGGCAATAAGTGTATCCACTCGAGCCACCACTTGCTCTACCTGAGGCAACATAGCCGAGGCCTTACCTATCAATCCATTGTCGTCACTTCCGGGAATCGTATCTTCGGGTTGATACGAATCTGTCAGGTTGGTGGCCAGCAACAGATTCATCGTACAACCTCCCAATACTGCCTCATCCAGTCGTGCACTACTTCCCTTGGGGATACGCAAAGACTTATCGACCGACACTTCCACAAGCACTTTTCCTGGTTGTGTATAATCGTACAGGATGTCGCTTACGATTCCGACATTGTATCCATCGGCATATACTGAACTGCTTTTGACCAAGCCCTTGGCATTCTGGAAACTGATGTAATACACATTCTTGGAATGGAACAAGCTTTCACCCTTGAGAAACTTGACGCCAAGAAACAAGATGACGACAGCCACCACTCCAGCTAATCCAATCTTCAATTCTTTCTTCATAGGTGATTATTTACGATATGCCACAAAAGCGTTGTAGATACTCTTGGCCATGGCAGACACTCCATTTTTGGAATTAAGGTACGTCTCCTCGGCTGAGTTGTTGATATATCCCAACTCCACAAGGGCGCTGGGCATACTTGTCTCGCGCAAGACGAGGAATCCCGCCTGATATACGCCACGATCCTTTCGTCCTGCATTATTTCGGAATTGCTTCTGAATCAGTTTTGCCAGTTTGACGCTTCTCTCCATATTTTGGTCCTGCATCAGTTCGAAAATGATATAACTCTCGCTACTTTTGGGATCAAATCCCTCATAACGTTGCTTATACCCACTCTCCAAAGTGATAACACTATTCTCACGCATGGCCACTTCCAGATTTTCGGTAGCCTTGTGCATACCCAAAGTGTATGTCTCAGTCCCTTGCACACCTGTACGTTTAGCAGTACTATTGGTATGAATGCTAATGAAGAGGTCGGCCTTGGCTTTGTTTGCAATATTGGCACGTTGGTCAAGTTGCACAAAGGTGTCTGACTTGCGGGTATATACGACTTTCACATCAGGGCAGTTTTTCTCTACCAGTTGGCCAAAAGCCAAGGCTACTGCCAAATTTATGTTCTTTTCCTTGCATTTCTTCCCCAGTGCACCAGCATCCTTGCCACCATGCCCTGCATCAATCACCAAAGTGAATGCTTGACTCGCGCCACAAAGGCATATCAAGAGAGTCAGCATACATATTCTTTTCACGGCGCTTGTCATAGTTTATCAAATCAGGATAATTCCAGAATTCATACATTCGCTACGCATCTCATCCGGCCAGATGCTGGCTTGAGTCTCACCTACATGTGCTTTGTGGAGCAGAATCATGCATAGACGACTCTGTCCTATGCCACCTCCAATACTTAGTGGAAGCGTACCCTCCAACAGACGCTTGTGGAAATAGAGTTCCGTGCGTTCCTCCTTGCCTTGCAAAGCCAACTGACGGAGCAGAGCCTCCCTATCCACGCGAATCCCCATACTGCTGAGTTCCACACTACGATTCAGTACAGGATACCAAATCAGCAAATCACCATTTAGACCTAAGAAGCCCTCTTCGTTGGGCGTGCTCCAGTCATCATAATCTGGAGCCCTGAGATCATGTTCCGTTCCATCACTCAGTTTGCCACCTATTCCAATAATGAAGACAGCACCATATTTCCGGCAAATCAAGTCCTCTCGTTCCTTGGGTGTCTTATCGGGATACATACGCATGAGTTCCTCGCTATGAATGAAGAACACGTCCTCTGGGAGATAGGTCTCAAGTTGGGGATAGGTCTCACAGATATAGAACTCTGTACGCAAAATGGCACCGTATATTTTATTCACGATTTTTTTGAGGAACTTCACATTTCGCTGATCTGCACTCATCACTCGTTCCCAATCCCATTGATCGACATACAGGCTATGCAGATTGTCCATCTCCTCGTCTGCACGAATAGCATTCATATCGGTTACGATACCCTTTCCACACCCTATCTGATAGTCGGCCAGAGTAATACGTTTCCATTTAGCCAAACTGTGTACCACCTCAGCTGAAGCATCATCCATGTCTTTGATTGGGAAAGTAACGGGACGTTCCACACCATTCAGATCATCATTGATACCAAGTCCCTTCAACACAAAAAGTGGGGCGGTAACACGACGCAACCTGAGTTCTGTACTCAGGCTACTCAAGAAAAAGTCTTTTATCTTTTTGATGGCCAATTCGGTCTGATTCAAATCAAGCAAAGGTTTATATCCTTCTGGGGCAAACAATCTACTCATATTATTTCCTAAAAATGCCAAAATATCATTTTTATATGCAAAGGTAGGTCAAATTACGCAAAATGTCAAAACATTTGTGTAATTTTGTACCTATGAACTCTGAAAATATGATTCCAATGCACAAAATGATTATTTCCATCCTTGCCACAATAGCAGGATTTGCAGGGCAAATAAATGCTCAAAATGTATGTAGTGATTACTGGGCAGCCACAGATGGTTTGGGGCGCAAAGTGGGACAATATCCTACAAAAGAACAAGATAAAACTGTCATACTCTTCTACTGGACATGGCACAACAATATCGACCAACCAGGAAAAGAGGTGAAAAACATTCACGAAATTCTACGTGATTATCCAGAAGCCATCCACGACAGCAACCATCCTGCATGGCACGAAAAACGTTCCAGAAATGATTTCTATTGGGACGAGCCACTATTTGGCTACTATATGACCACCGACACATGGGTCTTGCGAAAGCATGCCGAACTTTTGGCTGATGCAGGAGTGGATGCTGTAATGTTTGATTGCACCAACGGCCATCTCACTTGGGACGAATCGACAGACTCTCTAATGTTTGCTTGGGATAAGGCACAGAAAGAGGGAGTAAAGGTACCACGCATCGGTTTTATGCTTCCATTTGGACCTTCTGAAGACTCTCGTATCTCACTTCGACATCTATACGAAAAGATTTACAGCAAGCATCTGTATGAGAATCTATGGTTCGTATGGGATGGCAAACCATGCATCATGGCTTATCCAGACAACCTGACGGACTCTCCTACCGACCGAGCCATACGAGACTTCTTCACATTCCGCCCCGGCCAACCTGACTATGTCAATGGGCCTAATCCCAATTACTCCATGCAATGGGGATGGCTGGAGAATTATCCACAACATGGCTACAATCCCGACGACAAAGGTCAATATGAGTTGGTGACGGTAGGTGTGGCTCAAAACGCAGCTCCGGAGACTAACGGACATTGTAGCGCATTCAACCTTCCCGGGGCACATTCCCGAAGCTATACCTATCGCAAAGGTTTTGATCCAAGACCTGACAATTACTTGTATGGCGCCAATTTCGAGGAGCAATGGGATCGTGCCTACGAACTTGACCCCAAGGCGGTGTTCATCGACGGATGGAACGAATGGATTGGCGGCATGTGGTTCGAGAAAGACGGATGGACAGGCAAACCATTCTCTTTCGTAGATATGTTCGATTGGGATCGTAGCCGAGATATAGAACCCGTCAAATCATGGGGCGAGAAAGGCGACTCCTATTATATGATGCTGGTGGATAAGGTCAGACGCTTCAAGGGGACTCAGACACAAGAGACCTGCTCCAAGCCCCAAAGTATTGGCATGGGCGAATGGGAGGCATGGGATTCCGTACATCCCATCTACACCACCTACCGAGGTAATACATTGCATCGGGACGCACGAGGCAAATGCGACAATCACTATATCAACACAACAGGACGTAACGATTTTACTGAAGCACGGGTAGCTCGAGATGACAAATATGTATATTTCCTCATTGAGACAGCAGAGGCCATAACTCCATCCTCTGACCCAAATTGGATGATGCTCTTCCTCGACATCGACCGAGACAAGTCCACGGGATGGAACGGCTACGACTATGTAATCAATTATCGACAACCTAAAGGGAATACTGCATATATCCAAAAAGCACGCCTAAACAAATGGCTATGGCAGGACGCAGGTACAGCAAAGATGAAGGTACATAACAACCAAATGATGCTACGCATTCCACGCGCCCTGTTACAACAACAAGACAAGACGCTCAATTTCGAGTTCAAATGGAGCGACAACATGCAGGACGAAGGCAATCTCATGGACTTCTACGTAAATGGCGATGTAGCACCAGGAGCCCGATTCAATTACGTATTCTCTGAATAGAGGTTGGAACTGTAATTTTTTCAGCTGCAAATCCTTCGCAATCCGTTCGCAATAGATTCGTAATACCTACGTTACAGTTGGTGTGCAAATTATGCACGCCCTTGCATGTCTGAACTCAAAAGAAAACATCAGGAATTGGTTCTGCAGGATTGACAGGATGATGTGCGTGTCCTTTTTTCGGTGAAATTATTGAAATTATTGAAATCGTGTCCCCTTCTATTGACATTTTGACAAAAGACACATTTCGTTTGTCATGATTTCTGAATTTCAATAATTTCAATAATTTCAGCAAAAAAGGGATACGCATACTTCCGTAGTTCATGCGGGATAACACGAAGGGTTATCGAAGGGTTACCGAACACCTACAATCCAGGGATTGCCATAATCATCCGACGGTTACTTTGGAATGATTACTGTGCATCTACGAAACAAGGGCGTGTCACTATGGACACGCCCTTGAATTGTTTTTATAAAACGATACTATCCCTTAATCGTTGGTGGGAAGGGGAAGGTACCAATTCTTGGTATTCAGCAACTGAGTGTACATTGCATTGTCGAGGCTACCCTTACGCATAGCCACGCGGGATGCAAAGTAACTGGGGTCATTACGACGCAGAGCAACACGGCTCAAGTCGAAGAAGCGAGTTCCTTCGAAAGCCAACTCCAAGCCCATTTCATCGACGATCAGATCCTCGACAGCATTCTGAACATCATTGTCGAAATTGCCGCTGTAAATATCTTCCTTGGTAAGAGTCTTTCCGTTAGCAGCTGCTTTCTCAATAACCTTATCAACGTAATTGAAACTACTCTGACGGTCATCGTAAGCAATACGACCGCAACCACGCTGGTGAATACCAATGGTGATATTATGCGTATTGTCTGCATTGCTGGATACGGAGGGATAGCTCTCGCTAAGTGTCGTTCTTGAATAGATATCGGTCTTCCACTGTATGGGAATAAGTGGAGAAGATGCACGCATGTTGTTGGTCTTGAAATTGACAAACGTGTCGTTCTTCTTAACTTCACGACGATCTATGTAATAGCATACTGCAGGAGAGGTCTCTTCAGGATAGTTGAAGAAGCCCACAGTATCAACATCAACAAAGACTTTTGCAATATCTGCACCATCAAGTTGTTCTATCTCTGCCAAGAAATCATTCTTGTCAGTTTTATGAATCAACGTATCAGCACCATCAATGTAATACCAATCAGTTGTATCAGTAACAGCCTGGTAATCGTTGTTTGCATCAGGGAACCAAGTCTCGTTGTTGCAGAGACCATTCTTGAGGACCGCAAACGCCATACTGGGATATCCTGCACGGTTGATTGCCTCGGCATAGCGCAGCCAAATCTGAGCCTTACGATAGATAACTGGATATACCTGAGAGAAACTTGTACCAGAATAGTAAGAAGCATCATCACCACCAACCTGCATAACACCACTTGGATTCTGTTTGTTCACAAAATTACCATAAATAGTAGTTTCACCATCGCGTTGTGCATACTCGGGTGCCCAGTAACGACGTGCATCGCCAACTCCAGGTAATACCACCATCTTGGTCATAGGAGTTTCCTTGGTTCCGATATAAACCTCATATTTCTGAGAGTCACATAGAGCATAGAACTGCTTGCTGGCAGTCAACTCACGTTCGAAATTCTGAGTCAATGAGATAGAAGCAACCTCATTACCAGAACTAACACCAACAGAGATGTTGGCAGTATAGCCAAAGAGGCGGTTGATATCACGCAATACAACGCCCCAGTTCTTATTGGTATTACTGGGGATGCAGGTAATTGCCTCGGATGATTTTGACACCTCACTCTTCTCATTGTAGGGGTTTCTGCCCGAATTAAGGTAAAAAGGCTTGTCAACGCCTTCAGAAACCATAGCTGAACAATAATAATCATCCGAAATCAGAGGACCAGCCTTTGTTGTATTCAGATAGGTGAAGTAATGCTGAGCAGCCTTCTTGCAGGACTCAGTATCACCCTTCAGTAGATACAAGTCACCCAAAACAAGACTGATGGGGAACATACACTTGGTAGCATCGCACACCTTGGTGGTGTATCCGTAGGTTTCGTACTGAGGGAATACATATTGTTCATAACCTTCTGAACCATACAATTCGTAGGGTTCAACCTTCAGCAACTTAGCTTCCAACTTATCTGCAAGATTGCTCGCATTAACCATAGTCTTATTGGGGTCACTCATGAAAGCATTGATCTTGTCAGTAGTAAGCATTGGCTCCAAATAGAAAGGAACCTCACCATACACTTGAACAAGTTGCAAATAGGTCCATGCGCGAATAGCCTCAACCTGAGCATACTCGTAAATCATATACTTCTCGTTGGTACCAGTGATACGCATTGTATCACATTGTGCCAAATATGCATTACAACTATTGATGATGTGATAATAGTCGGATGCACACGTATATACACAAGAACCATCCTTTATCTTGTCAGCATAGCCATCAAGACCGAAATTCATCAGCGCCTTGATTGTATCGCTTACATAACCAGTACCCTGAATCATATCGCCACGGCACTCACCCAGAATCACATATTTCTCGGCCACACCCTGAAGCGACTTCAGAATACCCCAATAACTATACAGGGTATCTTCAGCCACTTTATATGAATGGCGCTCGCTATCGGGTGACAGCATATCTTCACATGAGGTTGTTATCATTCCCAAACCCATGCAAAAGATAAGCAGACTAATTATAGATTTTCTTTTCATAATCTTTATCATTTTTATATTTTACAAGTTGAGAGACAAACCGATGTTGAAGCTACGACCATTGGGAATCATACCGGTATCTACACCTTGATAAAGTGCACTGTTTCGGCAGCTCATTTCAGGATCGGTACCTAAATACTTGGTCAAAGTGAAGAGATTGTTGGCCTCACCCCATACCTTCACTCCCTGCAACCAGGTGTTGTGATATGGCAACTTGTAAGTAAGACGTACATTCTTCAACTTCAGATAACTGCCATCCTCGATCCAACGATCAGACATACGCTCGTTGTTGCGCCAGTCTTCACTACTATTGTAGCAAGCCTTGGGCATATCGGTATTCTGACCTTCGTAGGTCCAGCGACGCAACATAGCAGTAGTCTGGTTGTATGTCGTGTTACCGCCCTCAATGATAGAACGCTGGTAGTTATAAACGTCATTACCCAAACTGTACTTGAAGTTTACGTCCAAGCGCAAGTTCTTCCATGTCAAGGCAGTGAAAATGTTACCATAAATATCGGGATTGGGATTACCGATAACTACCTTGTCATTGTCATCAATAACGCCATCACCATTCTGATCAACAAAGCGAACGTCACCAGCCTGGAAGTTACGATAAGGATCGTCTGCAATTCCGGTAGGATACTTGAGATAGCCATTCGTACCAGGGGCATTGGTTGCCTGAGATGCTTCTGCATCACTTGCAAATACGCCATTTGTCTTCCAGCCATAGAAGCTACCTACAGCATAGCCTACGGCGGTCAGAGAATTGTTCTCACCATATACGCTATTTGTGTAACCTTCAATAGTACCAGTCTGTACCTGACTCCAAGAATCATTAGCTGCATCATACACATTCTTATACATCTTGATGGTATTGTCCTGTGTGTTGGGGAGATCTGTAATCTTGTTGTTGTAGTGACCTACAGAAGCACCAAGTTCCCACTTCCAATCTTTCTTATTCAAGATAGCTGCATTTGCGTGTACTTCAAAACCCTTGTTAGTAAGAGAACCTTCATTCGTCCAATATCTCTTCATACCAGAGATGTAACTTAGCTGCTTTGTGGTAAGCAGATTGTCAGTCTTGTTCCAGAACAAGTCCAAGCCTGCATAGAGGCGATTCTTGAGGAAACTTCCTTCGAGAGCCACATTGAATTTTGTGGTAGTTTCCCACTGAATATTACTATTCTCGATATTCTTCAAATACAGACCTACTGTATTCTCCGTTACATTCTGACTTTCCCAATAGGTACGAGCTGCATAGTAGTCAAGGTCATCATTACCACTCTGGTCAACACCTGCTGTAAGTTTCAGATAATCGACACCCTTAGTAGTGTTGAACCAAGACTCGTTGCTAATAATCCAACCTAACTGCAGAGATGGGAAGATACCCCAACTTACACCGGCCAACTTGAAGCCATCCTTAGTATCCTTACCGAAGCGGCTACCACTCTGAGAACTCAAGGTGAACTGTGCAAAATAGCGGTTCTTGAAATTGTAATCTGCATTCAGGTAGTATGCCATATCAATCCAGTTGTCATTGGTACCACCATAATTCAGATACTTCATATTCTTGTTCAAAATAGGCAGCTTATCGTTACCGTTGTTGTAACCTCTCATATAGTTGTAACTATAAGAGTAGTTATTGTAACGCCATCCACCATACACATCGATGTTGTGTGCACCATAGTTGTTGGCCCATTCCAAACGGAAATCGTTATTCAATGTCGTTTCCTTAGCAAACTGAGTTTTCAAAACGCTCGTAATGTTACCTAAGTCGGTAAGAGCGAAATTTGTAGCACCATTGATGGGAAGGAAATACTTCTCGTTGTTACGATTCATGTTGTAGTTGAAACGGTCGCTGATGCTAAACTGCTTTGTTACCTGCCACTTGGGCTTCACATTCAAGTCAATCTGAGTCGTCTGAGCGAAGTTCTTATTGCTACCCTTACCATTCTGCAGAATCCAATAGGGGTTACGCAAAGCTTCATTCACATTCTCACGCCCAATACTGCGTGCGAAGTTGAAGGGATTCTGAATAGAGTTAGACTGACTGGCAGCATACTTACCTGAATATTCATTGGACAATGTCAAACGATCGCAAGAATACGCAGCCTGAGAAGTCTCGTCATAGTAATAAGCATAAGGACTGAGGAATGAAGGCATAATCAAGCCCAACACATTCGTAGAACCGATATTCTGCATATCATAATCCTCACTCCAACCATTATCCAAAATGTTATAGGAGTTCTGGTTGTAGGCGATATCCAATTCTGTACTTACCTTTTCAAACACTTTGATATCCGTATTGAAACGGAGGTTCAGACGATCCATATCAGTACCTTCGCCTGTGCTCTGATTCTTAGCATATCCCAGTGAAAGAGCATACATACCAATGTCATCACCACCCTCTACATTGATCTTGTAGTTCTGAGTGAAGGCAGTACGATACATATCCTTTTGCCAATCAGTGTTGTTGCTATACACCTTACGATAATAGTTGCTGGGGCTCTTGTCAAGGAAATTGAAACTATTCAGATCCTTGCTGGTGACACCATCCATCGTGCTTACAACGTCATTAAGGTAAAGACTATACTGATCGCCATTCAACATACCCAATTTTTTAGGAGTAAGTTCAACACCGCCATAGACGCGCACGCCAATCTTTGTAGCCATGCTCTTACCACGTTTGGTATTGATAATTACAACACCATTTGCACCCTTTGCACCATAAAGGGCTGTTGCATTCTTGATCACCTGAATGCTTTCCACATTTTCGGGATCAATACCTGCAAGAAGATTGTTGTAAAAACCTTCGTGCAACGTAGTACGATCATACTGAAGATCAATCATATTGCCATCCAGAATGACAAGAGGCTGAGTATTAGCATTGATTGAGTTGATACCGCGGATGCTCATGAATGATCCGATGCCAGGAACTCCATTGCGAGTGGAGGTGTGCAAGTCGGCAGCCAATTGCTCCTGAATATCCTTGTCAATGCTCATACCACTTGTTTCATCCAATGCAATGGAACGGGTGGATGTAATAGAAGTACCATCGGTATAAAAGCCATTAAATGTGGTAGTCATAAGCGCACCACTTGCTTCATTGTCCTTAACAGCAATCTGCAAGGGGTTGAAACCTTCGGCATACACATACACAGCGTCCGAGAAAGTGGGGATATCCAATGTATAGGAACCATCTTCACCAGTCAGCGTGGAATATGCTTGAAGTCCAAATGCTTGTACGCGAACACCGCCCATTGGAGTACCTGTGGCATCATCAGTGATGACACCCTTGACGGTCTTCATCTCGTATTGTTTTGCTTTCGCTTTCGTGATGCGTCGAACAGCCACTTCCTCGCCATCGTTCGCATCCTGAGCAAAGACGCCAGTAGCGCAGAAGCCCGAAAGCATCATGAAACACAGACCTGTTCGAAAGGTCTTGTGCAGAAATGTATTACTTATTCTGTCTTTCATATCTTCAAATATTATAATTCTGTGACATTCGGGTCGATTTCTTTGATTTCACCATTCTCCTTGCTGCGGAGGATGATTCTATCTATGCAGATATCACGTTTGAAGCCCTTATTGCGGACTTCGGTAGAACTGGGCGCACCCTGAATCGTCATAGTGGGATAACTGTAACGAAGATTCTTGTAGGAATAGGGGAACTCAAAGTCAGCTACTGCCAATACTGTATCAACCTTATTTGCATCGTAGGAAATCGTGACTTTGGAAGAAGTCGCTTCCTTAGCTACACCATTGTTGTAGTTGATTTGAATATTAAGCTTGTTCTTATCAACACCTGACAAAGAGTCAATATAAGCAACATTGGGTGTCAAGATAGAATCTACAGAAAGCGTATCATTTGTCTCAGGATCGATTTCATAGTTAAACTCATACTTGGCAAAAGGCTCACCGCACTCTCCAATATTACTCAAGTCAACATACCAAAGGGGAACCATGACCAGATAAATATCGTACTTGCCACTCATCACCTGACCATTTGTCACGTATGCCTCGTTGGTATTGGTCTGAAGAACAACATCACACTTGGGGTTGGTACCTGTACCAGCCTGCTTCAACTGATAGAAATTGTCCTTGCTTACTTTACCATATTTACTGGTAATAGCCTTGTAAGTACTATTGCTGAAACTAACAGAAGTAAAGGTACCAGTGGTATTGTTCGTCATATCATAGATAGCGCCCCAACCCATTTCGACTATTACGTCTGGCTTGTAGAACTGAGTGGGGAACGCCCATTCATTTACTTCATAACCATAACCATTACTCATTTTTACATAGTTTCCATTGAACAATGCGGTCTTTTCCCACTGATTGGTAGAACGAAGCGTATCGTAACGGCAATTCAAGAGATATTCTGCACTGTCGCTTTTAAACTGGATGAAAGACTCCAAAGTCCAAGGGGTACCATTCTTGCCACCTCGACGAGGTTGTTTGTGTACATTGAACACCAAGGGTGAAACAATGTCCATACCCATAGACATATTCTTCAGAGAATCTGCATTCAATCCATCGTCCGTACTCTCGGCCTGCTTCAAACCATTCTTACGATTGATATAGACAGGTGCATAGTTGTAGTAACTGCTCAATGTGCTTTCTGCCTTATCCCATGCCTGATCGGTAGGCATTACCATAATGAACATGGAGTCTTCGGCAATAAGGCTTGAGCCATACCCGAAACCCTTATCAACCATCAACCAATCTTCTGGATTGGTAGCTGGCAAATAAGAGTAGCTATCGAAGAGTCTATTGTAAGTACGATATACGCTATCCACGTAGGTAGGATTTCCATTCTCATCGGGAAGGCCTTCGATACTGGCACTTTCAAAGAAATAAGTAGTATCCTTACTCAGAATATATTCACGGAACTTGGGCATTGTACCCTTGAACTTGATATACTCATAGAAGTTAAAATCGAAAGGCGTAAGTTGACCAATAGTATTCAAAGTACCATTGACTGCAGGAATATTACATTCTTTAATTGCAACTCCTCCAATAGTACGTGCCTTACGGTCGAAAATGAGGTTCTTTGAATTGATCATCTTCAACGTATCCAACTTTTCACCATTCAGCGTATAACGCCAAGTAGTAATATGATTACCTAACAATTGCTGTTGTACAGTATAACCATCCGTCTCACATTTTTGGAGCCATTCTTTATACTCTTCATCGGTGAAGCAACTGTTTTCTGGTGCCCAAACCGTAACCACTCGATTGCTACTGAGAAGATCCTTAAACGTATAGGTTGCCATAGGATGTTTGTCATCCTTGTACATCTTGGCTTTCTCAGCTATGTCAGCAAAGCGAGACAGATTGGGATTGCTCTTAATCTGCTCCCACAGTGTATGGGTGGCCGCAGGATCCGTCTCTTCAAGAGCGGCATAGTGGTCATCCCAGGTATCGGAGCAGGAAGGTGCTGCCATAATCACAGACCCCAAAGCCATGACTCCGATGTATTTATAAAAATTGTTCTTTGCCATATATGTTCTTTTTATTTTTCAAATATACGCTGGCTAATATTTCCAAAGAAATCCATTACCGCAAAAAAGCGATGATACCAACCGATGGAAAACCAACCATTTTGATTTTATTAATTGTCGTACTTTGATTTATTCCAAACAGGGTTCTGAGTTATGGCACCGTTACTTGCCTTGACCTCCATATAATAAATGGGACAATACATACCATAGCGATTCTTGAATCTGTTCTTTAAGGTAGTATAGAGACTGCTGTAAGTTGTCTTCAAATAATCGTCAACCATCTTACGCATACCAGTCTGACCATTACCGATGGGAAGAGCTTCGGTCCACTCACGTTCGTCAACAGTTCCGTCCATGCCACCTGCATTACGCTCAGCATAGCGAACCAAGTCGAACCATCTCTTACCTTCACCAATCAATTCAGCCAAACGCTCGTTCATAACCAACTTCACATAATCTGAACCAGTAGAAACTGCATCACCATATTTGACAGTGGAAGAAACTGTGACATCAGTACTGGGCACATTGCCATCCTTTAAGTCACAATAGTTACGACGGTGAATAGCATTAACGTACTGCTGACACAGTTTGTTATTAGCATCTTTGTTAACATTCCAAGCAGCCAAGCAAGCAAGAGCCTCTGCCTTCATCAACATCACGTCTGTCATGCGATAGATAATCCAGTTGCTATAAGCATTTGACTTTGAAATATCCAAAGAAACCTCTTTGTCGCTTGTCGTACTGATAACTACAACAGGTGATTGGTACTTCATGCAATAATATCCGCTCAATGCAGAACCAGCCATACCCTTTAGCTTGTTGTTACAACCAATCCATGTACGTGTATCATACTTACCTGCAGTAGAGGAGAGACCACCGAATACAGCACCCATAGCATCTTCGCTGACAGCCAAATGAGTACCATCTGTATATCCGTACATCAAGCTAACTGTCGTATTCTGACGACTATCACTTGTATTGAACTGGAGTTCAAAGATACTTTCATCACTATTTCCTTGAGTGAAAATCAAATCTTCAACATTCATTTCAGGTTGAGCACCAGAATTTGCACCAGCAAAGTCATTCGCAATCATGTTACAATTGGTCAAACCATAATTTTCCTTTTCAGAAATTGTGCGATTATAACCAGTATTGGCAGCTTCTGTCTGTGTAGCTAATGATGAAAGTGCCAAATCTGCATAGTCAACGGCCTTCTGGTAATCATCCTTAGGTGTATGAGCCACCAGAGTAGCACCGACACGTACGGTATCATTATTCAAGCCACGACCCTGATGCAAAGAAGCGCGCCACAGGTACATATCTGACAACATAGCATAGATAGCGCTATTGGTAATCATACCCTTGGAATCAGCTGTACTGGTGAAACGGTTACGAGCTTGGCCCTTGACCTTCTCACAATCCAAAATGATAGAATCCAATACATCCATCTGCATTGTCAAGGGGAATTCTTCCACTTCCTCATCGGTATTCACAACCTTGGTAGTATATGGAATATCCTTGAAGGCACGAAGTAAATAGAAATAGTTCAATGCACGAAGACCGGTCATCTCGGCGCGCATCTGCAACCATTCAGATGTGGTGAACTGCTTGTCCTTAGCAAGCACTTCCTCACCATGCTGCAATACCTTATTACAATAGTTGATAGTGGTATAGACACCGCTCCAGTCGAAATAGGTCATACTGGAGTCGGGCATACCCTGGATAATATCCGTAAAATCATCTCTGTACTTCTGGTCGTCATCATCCACCGGATTGATTTTATATGCATCCGATCTCAAATCACCCCAAATGGCAAACTTTTCAATGGTAGCACACATTTGCTTGTATGCGCCATAACGAACACCTTCAAGGTCGTTCTTGTCTTCCCAGAAGTTCTCTTCCACAACGCGATCCTGTGGATAGAGAGTCAGCCAGTCCTCACATGAAGTGGCGGTGACTGTCATCAAACCTAAAAGGCAGACGGGTTTATATATTTTCTTTATTTTCATTGCTATTCACTTTAGAAACCGAGGTTAATACTACAGGTGAATGATTTTGTACGTGGCGTACGGCTATTATCCGTACATACAGAGAAGCCCTGTGGAGAGACATCGGGATCCACGCCAGTGTACTTGGTCCAGCACCAAAGGTTGTTCAAAGAAGCAAACAACTTCAAGTTGCGAATACCATATTTCTTCAACTGTTTTGCATCGAAATCATAACTCAACTGAATATATTGCAGACGCAAATAGTCGCCATTCTCTACGTAACGGTCACTGGGGAGAGAGTTATAACTATTGAAACCATTTACGCCACTCAAAGCACGAGGAATAACTGTCTCATCACCATTCTTACGCCAACGCCATGTGGTAGCAAAACTTTGGTTCTCGTTATTCAACATACTTTCGTAAGTCATACGAGCCAAGTTAACAATCTTGTTACCAACACGGAAGTTGAAACCAGCATTCAGCATGAACTTCTCATAGAACAGTTGGAGACCGAAACCACCATTGCACTTAGGATTAGAGTTGCCCAAATAAACCATATCATAACGGTCAATTTGTCCATCGTGGTTAATATCTTCGTAGATGGCATCACCACCCTGGAACTGGTAACGATAACTTTCATTATAGCAATAGTACATTGGCAAAGGAATACCCTTGGCATCAGTCAACATATTGCCATTCTCATCGTATGCGATAGGACAAGTGGCAATGTCACCACGACGTTCTGCAGCAGCTGCGGTATTGATCTTGTTTCCAGAGGCATCCAAACCTGTGGTACCTTCTTCTGCATAGCCATAAGAACTAATGGAGGCTGTAGTGTAACCATTGTGATCGTAATCATACTTATATACACCCTTGTAGCGGAGACCATAGATGGAACCCAATGCATTACCAATCTGTACACGGTTGTTATAAGCCAAGTTGCCTGGCTGATAAGTATCAGCACCATTCAGACTTTCGAGAATCAGAGGATTCATCTCTTCCACTTCGTTGAAGTTCTGAGCAACGTTACCACGCAACTTCATGGCGAACTTGCCAACCTTACAGATTTTAGCAGTATTCAAGTTCAACTCCCAACCCTTGTTGCGGAGCGTACCTGCATTCACTTTACTCAAATACTGGAAACCGTTTGCACTTGGAATACGCAAGTCACTCATCAACAAGTCGGTTGTCTTCTTGTTATAGACTTCGATTTCTGCAGTCAACAAATCATCAAGGAAACCAACATTGAAACCAAGGTTCCACTGTCTTGTCTTCTCCCAGCGAATTTCTGTCAATGACAAGTTCTCAGGAATAATAACAGAATGGCCATTGTAGTAACCGCTGGTAGCATATCGGTTGTATTGGTTGTAACCACCACCACCAGTATTACCAGTGAAACCCCATGTAGGACGGAATGCCAACATACTTACAACTTTCTTGCTCCACTGCATCCAGTCCTCATCGATAATATTCCAACGACCACCTACAGAGGGGAAAGTACCATACTTATGGCCCTTACCGAAACTGGTGCTACCATCGGTACGTACAGAAGCATCCAAAGAGTATTTACTCTTGTAAGAGTAGTGAACCTGCTCGAAGAAGCTCTGGCTACGCCAATCACTATTGCTTGCAGAGGCAGCATTCAAAATTGCGGTAACTGTAGGATCTGTGATACCGTCAGGTACATTCCAAAGCCCGAGAGTCTGGTTGTTACTTGTACCTGTGGCCATCTCGAAACGTGCCAAGCCCATCAAACTATGATCCTTATTCTTAAATGCTGAATAGTAACGCAAGTCGTGACGAGTAGTGAATTCAACAGACTTATACTCGGTATCACTCACATAGTTACGTTCATTGCTACCAAGGTTGGTCTTATTGTCTCCACCCCAGACCCAAGCCATCGTCTTCAGATCACTGGGACAGTACTCATGACTGGTGGTGTTATAAATATTCAATTGGACATCACCGACATAGTTCAAACGATGATGTTCATCATCCTTACCTAACAGTTTGTACTCAATACTAAATTGAGGAGTCAGGTTATACTGATTCTCCTTATCCCATGCCATCTTTGCACGTGCCACAGGGTTGCCATTGAAGAACATATCCTGCAACTTGTAAGAAGTATGATAACCATCATTTTCGAGAGCAATAGAAGAACTTGTTCCATAGATAGCAGCCAAAGGTAGCATATTGAAATAATTACCAGTGGTATTACCCTGTGCATCGAATTCATAAACGCTCATATTAGGCATGGCCTTATAGGCACGAGCTAAAATGTCGTTACCATAGTTCTTCTTGTTATTTGTAAACGTCAAGTTGATATTTGAGCTGAACTTGATACGATCACTTACCCAGTAATCCAAAGCAGAAGCGGTAGTGAAACGATCCAAATTCTGACCGATAATGGAACCTGAACTCTTGTCATAACCGGCACTGATACGGAAGGTAGCCTTCTCACCACCACCAGACAATGTAACATAATACTTGTGTTCTTGACCGAATTGCTTTACTTCGTTCACCCAATCCGTATTGTGACTGTAGTGATTATAGATGTAAGGCTGTTCCATGTTATAATCCATCTCAGTCAAACTTGTAGGAATCTGATAAGGATTGTAGTATGCTTCCTTCATCATCATGGTATAACCATCACCATTCAGCATCTTATAGCCATCAGGCTGCCAAGTTCCACTAAACTTGTAAGAGAAGGTGACATTGGTGGGACCACGGTGACCACGACGCAACTTGATTTCGATAACACCATTAGAACCCTTGATACCCCACTTTGCAGCAGTAGCGGCATCTTTCAATACGGTGATACTCTCGATATCTTCAGGATTGACGTTCAACAAGGTTGAGAATTGTTCCTCGTTGTCCATCGTTTCGAAGTTGGTATCCTGAGCATCCTCGGGAAGTTCGAAAATATGGTCATTAACAACGATCAAAGGCTGAGCATTACCATTGATGGTAGAGGTACCACGCAGACGCATGGTAGTACCAGAACCAAGGTTACCAGAGTTTGGCACAATATCCAAACCGGCAATTTGTCCCTGCAAAGCCTGGTCAACTGACTCGAAAGCCAAACCTTCCATATCATCCATGCTAAACTTCTGGACAGCACCTGCATATTCACGAGCAGGAATATCAAGACCAGTAGTAGGAGCCTTTTTAGGAGCTACTTTAACGACTTCCTTCAAAGCCTTAGTAGCATCTTCAAGGACAATCTGGAAAACACTCTTTGAACCCAGTTTCTGGGCAAATTTCTTATAACCGATATAAGATACAATCAACGTATTGTTTGGATCCTTGATATTCATGGTAAAGTTACCATTCATATCGGTAATCGTCTGGCTTACAATACGATTGTTCTTATCCTGTTCCACGACGTTGGCACCAATGATGACGTCAATATCATCCGATACAGTACCGGAGATACGCCGTTGCTGTGCACTTACGGGGAGCGCCGTGAGGGCGATAACCCAAAGCAGTAAAAGCTTTATTAATTTGTTCATGATTGGTGAATTTTAACGAATTGCGTATCTCTTTAAATATTTCTTTGCTGTTTGCTTGTCCTTCCACGTGGCATCAAGACGACCGTCACTACCAACCTCTGTGTGGTTAAGGACACCAGGAATAATATGTATTACAGCAGAGCTGGAAGCATCCAAGGTAATCTTCTTACTACTGGTTGACATAGGTGTATTGATAGGTGAGCTGGAGCAACTGATGTCACGAGCCAATACATTCTTCTCACCTTCAGTTGCGAACTTGCCACCACCATTATCGTCACGTACGCGAAGGATAGTTTCACCACCTTCTTTCACGCGATCTACATGAATCTTACAGAACAAGCCTAGTTCAGAATCGTAACTTGAGGTAACCATTTCGTTCTCTGCGAGTTCGCTCTTATCGGCGAATACAGAGTTATCGGCGAAGTGGTAACGAACGAAATTCACGAGGTATGTAATCTTAGCCTGAATACGGAGGCTGTCAGTAGAGGTAATCTCTTGCAATTGGTTGAAACGAGCTTCGTCATCGGGATTTTCCCATACTTTGTTAGCTCCAACAAACACATTCTGCAAAGAATCCTTCTCATTCAAGTGGGGAACCATCACCTCATTGTAATCATCGGATATTTCCGTCCATGTAGGAAGGCCTCTATCTATAGCATCCTGAATAGCAGCATTTGTGGGAACGAATAGAGTATAACGATAGTTGTTGAAGAATTGAACATTGTAATCCAAACCATTGTCATCCACAAAAATGTTATATTTTTTCATTGCTGATTTCTGTTCAGAAGCACTTAACACTTGTGTATTTACAAGACCGCAAGCCTTCACGATTTCTCCATCAGTTTCACACAACTCATAGAACTTAGCATAGGGGTCAGCCATTTCCCATTCTTCTTCGGAAGAGCCCGTCCAACCTTCATCCTGAGTAAGGATACTATAGACGCTGCGATAGGTAGGAATAATGGGTGAATCAAGAATATACGTCTGACCATTCTTCAAACTATCGAATCTCTTGACAATCTTACATGAATCAACACCAGGATTCTGAGGTTGAGAAATACCAGCGCGCTGGTTTTCCAATTGGAAGCCACCCATAACATACAACATTTTATTGTTTTCGTCACGAGCAATCTTCATACCGGCACCATTCTTTGTCAAGAAATATTCATCTACACCATCGATGGGATTAGTTCCGTCATGTACGATAGTATGGCTCTCCAACATATCTTTCAGACGGTTCGTAACCTCACCCTGCTGTAGAGTAGCACCACTACCCGCAAACTTACGTCCAATTTCACCAGTAGTAGGATCGTAGTTAACACAAGCGGTAGTAATGGGGAAACTTTGATTCTTGTAAGCGAACTGAATCAAACGCTTCTGGGTACTCTCGAAAGAAGTAGGATCGTAGTAATACTTCAAAGCCTCATCACTGGGAAGGAAGAAGGTAAACTCACTCTGCATAGCCTTGAGGTATGCATAGTAGTTCAAACCCATGTAGTCCGTCTGACCACTTACAGAACCATTGTAGATGGCCCACTTCATCACCAAATTTGTCTTACTGATATATGCGGGTGAAGTAACAGAGGTATAGTCAGCTGGACCATATATGTCGTTCATCAAATAAACTGCTCCGTTACATGCCAACAGACAGGTATCAATTTTCTCCACATCTTCTGCATAGAACAACTGCTCTTGTGCATCATCGCGAAGCTTTGTCATCTTGCTGGGAACAGAACCATTGAAACTACGAAGCATAATAATATTTACCAAAGCCTTCAAGGTACTCAAAGGTACTTGGTCAATAGCCTGATACAACTCATCGTAATCCTTGTAAGTCTTACCCTGTACATAATTGGGGTCGTAGGTTTCTATCAACTGCAAACCACCACCTTCAGTAAAGTAAGTCCACATGGCTTTGTCGTTGGGAACGAACATAGCAGCCATATCCTTTTCAACACCTACTTCATCATAATAACCATTCCATCCTGGGTCAAACTTCAAGCTCACCTCACCACCTTCGTCACCAGTATAAGGATTTCCGTCAGGTTGTGTAGAATTTGCTCTATGATTGAAGCTCAAGTCAGAGAAATATCTCTTTGTAAAAATAGAATCGGTGAATTCTGGATGCAGGGTTTTGTAAGCCTTAGTAATGTCATTACAATAATAAGGTGCACTAAAACGATCCAGGATGTGACTGAAGATATCAGTTTCACCATTTGTACGAATCACTTCTGCCATATTTGCCAAGGGGCAAAGAGGCTTCTCTGTTTCATTGACATATCCATTCTCGCAGACTCCATCTTTCTTCAATAATTTTGCATCGTAAATGTGTACATCACTTGTTACACGTTCACGTCCCATGAAGATGCTGAAGTCGTTATCATTAATACTATTCTTGGTCATGTGCTCACTGGTAAAATGAAGCATCATGGTCAAACTGGAGTCATTGACCAAATACAAGCCCTTTCCTCCATTTTCTTCGCGGAAGCGCCACCAAAAATCCTTGTCAGTAGGATTGTAACTGTAAGGTAGTGCATTAGAGGGCAGATAACTGATGGTATCGGTAGCTTCTACATCCGTATAGCGGCGCATATATTCACCACGAACAGGACGTACGCTTCCGCTTCCTTCGCTACTTGCCAAGTTTTCCATTACGATTGCATTGTTGAGCATACTGGTATGGATCAACAACTTTTTCTGAGCTACACTCAGGTTCTCGTAACTGGTGGCATAGTGCCACGGGTTGCTCTCTGGCAGCTGAGCATTTTTCTTGAAGAATTCCGCCCACGCGCTGTCGGTTGCTACAAAGACGGTCTTGGAACCTGTTCGGCCCAACACGTCTGATAGCGGACGCACGTTTTCGGGATTCACATCCTTGTCACTCAGCAATTTCAGATACGTCTTGAAATTGCCTCGCTGCTCCAGACTTTCGTAGATGCTCGAATTAAGCCAACTGGGTTTTTCATCGTCCAGTGTGAACTCATCCTTACATGCATACACCAGTCCACAGGCTGCTAACAGGCACGCCATTCGAGACGAATACCTGCTCCATTTGTAAAAACGGTTTCTCATACGCATAAATTGAGTTTTGTTATTATTATTGTTATTATTTGTTCTCATTTTTGCTTTTATACACACATAACTAAGCAAATTTACGTTTTTTTTGATTACCACGCTTACTTTTACCATAATGTATGGGCTATTTTAATATTTATTAACAAATAGTACGTAAAATAACGGGTAAAAGTAAAGGAAATATGGGTAAAATAACAGAAAAATGATGTTTAAAATAGTTTTTCCCACTACTTCCTATTCTGCCTGATTTTTTCGGCTTCCTTGGTGTATTTTTTTGCCTGTTCCACCTGCCCCATTTTTTGATATGCCTCGGCCAATAATCGGCAAGCTTTTATCGAATGAGGATCCAAATTAAGTGCTTTTCTAAAGTTGGCAACTGCAGCCTTGGGACAATCGGCTTGTGTTAAGCATTCATTTCCCATATCAACGTATTCCTTGGCCAAATTTACCAGTTTTCGCTGCATTTGATTACGTTCTTCGATCAAACTATTTCTTTCAGATTGAAGGATATTCAACTTATTTAGTTTCTTTCTAATAAGCCTTTTTACCTCTGGGCGTTCTATGTCATATCTTGCATGGATAGCTGCAAAAAAATGTATCAAGCAATCCTCCATGTTTCCGTTGTCAAATGCACTCACACATTGCTGATATTCATGATCAGCCTTTGACTTTTGCATCGCATGTTCAAGATCCATCTGATTATTGAAACGAGCAGCAAACTGTACCACCTCAGGTCTTACAAACACATCAGAACGTTCCACTTTTTTCTTCAACACAATCCCTTCGAGCGATGTACAGCGACTCAGTGCCACATAAGCCTGACCACCAGCAAAAGTTCCCCCTGAAAAATCGATAGTGGCACGCTGAAAGGTGAGTCCCTGACTCTTGTGGATTGTAATAGCCCAAGCAAGTCTGATAGGAAATTGTGTAAAAGTACCAAGTTCCTCTTCTTCTATTTTCTTTTCTTTCTCGTTGTATGTATAACGGACATTGCTCCACTTTTCGGGTTCTGTACGCACATACACGCCGCTATCCGTAACGATGCCAATCCAACTCCCATCCTCCTGTATTTCAGCAATTCTACCGAGTGTTCCATTCACCCAACGTTTCTCCAAATCATTCTTCACAAAAATAATTTGCGCCCCTTCCTTCAATTCAAGATTCATAAGAGTGGGCAAAGAGGATTCTGGAAAGTCACCTTTTATTTGTCCTTTGAGAACACATGTATCACCTGAAAGCTTTTCAAGTTCAGTCTGGTTGATGAAATCCACATTGTCTTTTCGTGTTGCCAATACAATTCTTAACGCAGAAGAATCTTCCTCGTCCGGTTTGGGCACGGGCTGATAGCGTGTATTCAACAAAGACAGTTCCTTATTACCCGCTCTATTACATCGAATTTGGTCGAGAGCAGCCACAAAGTCACCATCTTTCTGGCGATAGACCTTCTTCAATTCAATGCATACAAGACGCATTTGCTGAAAAGCAAGAGCAGAAAAGAAAAAGGAATTGGGATAAAAACGCCCCAATATTTCGCGTTCATCTGACTTCACAACAGGTTCCAGTTGAAACACGTCCCCCACAAAAAGCATTTGCTTGCCGCCGAACGGTTCTCTCATTTTTCCACAATAAACGCGCAACACCCTATCAATAAAATCGATAATATCTGCTCTCACCATTGATATCTCATCAATGATTATCAGTTCCACCTCTTGCAACAATTTCACATGACTCTTCTTATACTTAAGAAAATCACGTATCTTTTGGATGGAAAACTTGGGGTCATCAAGAAGGAGAGGATGAAACGGCAACTTAAAGAAACTATGCAACGTACTTCCTCCTGCGTTGATTGCAGCAATACCCGTAGGCGCAAGGACAACATGCTTTTTATCCACCTCTTTGCATACATACCTGAGGAAGGTACTCTTTCCCGTGCCAGCCTTCCCCGTCAAGAACAAGGATTGGTGCGTATCACGAATTATTCGAAGTGCATTCTGAAATTCCTTTGATGATGTATCAGTCGGATTCTCTTTCATGTGTCTTTCCCTTCCAAGTTTCAATCAAATGCCACACAGCCTCATATTCATCTGGATGAAACCAGTGGATATCTCTATCATGCTGAAACCATGTCATTTGCTTTTTTGCATATACACGTGTGTTTTTTTTGATCCTTTCCACTGCCATTTCCAAAGGCCATTCACCATCCAAATATCTGAATAGTTCCTTGTAACCGACCGTATTTAGAGCATTCTCATCTCTATAGGGTTTCAAACGTCTGACTTCGTCCAACAATCCTTGCGACATCATTTCATCCACCCTATGATTTATTCGATCAAACAAGTCGGACCGTTCGCGCCTCAGCCCAATTTTCAAGATATTAAACGGACGTTTTTTTATCTTTTGCGTACGGAAAGAGGAATAGGGCATCCCTGACATGCAACAGATTTCAAGCGCATGAACAACACGTTTCGGATTCTTCTTATCCACGATGTCGTAGTATGCTGGGTCTTTATCCTTCAGCTCAACAAGAAGATTCTCGAGTCCCTCCTGGTTAAGACGTTGCTTCATACGAACGCGCACCTCATCACTCACTGTAGGAATGTCATCTATGCCCTTACATACAGCATCCACATACATCATACTGCCACCCGAAAGAATCACGTTTTGGTGAATTGGGCGAAGTTCTTCCATCAGGCGTAGAACCTCCGCTTCGTAACATGCAGCACTGTAATACTCATCTGGTGATAGGATTCCCACAAAATAATGATGAGCCCGATGAAGTTGTTCTGGTGTGGGCGATGCAGTACCTATCGGCATGTCACGGTACAATTGCCTACTATCGCAATTGAAGATGGGACATTTCATGCTTGAGGCCAAACGAAGAGATAGTTCCGTTTTTCCCACAGCCGTAGGCCCTATCAAGACAATAAGATTCACTCCTCCCCTATTTCAAAGCCCTCCAAATCAATCTCATTCTCATCAAAACTTTCCTCTGATTCGGCTTCTTCCTCCAGTTCCACAGCTGGCACAGGTTTTACCGTAGCCTCATCCACAACCTCATCCCAATATTGCACCGGCACTTGTCCGTGTCTTCTGCTAACGATGGGGTGCAATTGCGGTTTCCCAAAAATAACTTCCGACAACTCCATCAAAAACAGACGACGACCGACACCATCAAAAACGTACGCAAGACGTTGCCCCTCATCCTCTATAAAATCGCCCAACGTACTATCCTCCATCAAGAACAGATCCTCATCACTTCCCAACTTTCCACTATCGTGAAGTAGGATTCTCTGGCTTACATGCCAATTTTCGTCACAGAGGAGAAAGCAATGGCCTTCTCCCTCTGAATAGTGGCACGAATCAAGAATCAACTTGTGCAGATCCATAAAATACGCATCCGCATCTATCATTATCTCGAGAACAAAATCCTCGGACTCCTGACTGAACAAGGTTATCTTATATGTCATACATCAACGAATGAAACCACGTGAACTTTCTCGGATAAAGCCAAGAATATATTGTATCTCAGGACTCATTGGAATTTCCTCTTCCACACGGCACAACAAATCATTAAGGCGTCCCGTTCCCTGAAGTATTATTTGATACGTTTTATGAATATTATCAATGATTTCCCGATCGAAATTCCGACGGCGAAGTCCCACCGTATTCAAGCCACAAAACGAAGCAGGTTCTCTGGCACACATACTATACGGCAAGACATTTTGGCTGAAACGCGTACCACCACCTACCATCGTATAGCCGCCTACTCGACAGAATTGATGCATCAATACGCCTGCGCTCAATATTGCATTGTCGTCAATAACAGCCTCTCCTGCAATCTTCGTACTATTACCGATAATACATCCGTTCCCTATCGTCACATCGTGAGCCACATGCATTCCTTCCATCAGCAAGTTGTTGCTTCCCACCTTGGTTCGTCCTTGAGCTGCCGTACCCCTATTGATTGTAACATTCTCTCTTATCTTATTGTTATCTCCTATTTCTGCAGTCGTATCTTCACCCCTGAATTTCAAATCCTGAGGAACTGCGCCAATCACGGCCCCAGGAAATATCACATTCCCATCTCCAATTCTGGCGCCATACAACACAGTCACGCTATTCATCAACGTATTATTCTCACCTATGACCACCCCTTTGTCTATGAAACAAAATGGGCCTATCTCACAATTGTCACCGATGATAGCCGTAGGATCAATATGGGCTAATGGACTAATTTTACTCATATACGTTTTTATTTGTTTTTTGTTATCTGAGCGGTGAAAGTCGCTTCCATTACACAATTTTCTCCGACAAAGGCGTAACCTTGCATACTACTAATGCCATGCCGCACTGGAGCAAGTAGTTCCACCTTGAAGAGGACGGTATCTCCTGGCACCACCTTCTGCCTGAATTTCACACCATCGATTTTCAAAAAATAGGTACTCCATTTTTCCGGTTCCTCCAACGAGTTGAGTACAAGCAATCCACCGACTTGAGCGAGTGCCTCAATCTGAAGCACACCCGGCATAACTGGTTCCGATGGGAAATGTCCTTGAAAAAACGGTTCGTTGCTTGTAATATTCTTTAACCCGACGATACTCGTAGAGCCTAATTCTATCACCTTATCCACCAATTGCATAGGATAGCGATGAGGCAGTAATTCCCTTATCCGATTGACATCCATCAACGCCTCTTTGTTGGGGTCGTATGTGGGTGCTTGCACATCATGTTTCCTAATTTCCTTGCGCATCATGCGCGCGAACTTATTGTTTATTGTATGCCCAGGACGAGTGGCGATGATACGTCCTTTGATAGGACGGCCTATCAGAGCCATGTCACCAATAATATCCAATAATTTGTGTCGAGCAGGTTCGTTTTCCCATACCAGAGGTTTGTGTTGCAAGTATCCCAACTCATTCGCCTTGTGATGTTCGACCCCTGTCAACTGACACAATTTGTCCAGATTCTCCTGAGTTGTTTCATTTTCATAGATAACAATGGCATTATCCAAATCTCCCCCCTTAATCAGTCCAGCCATAAGCAACGGTTCTATCTCGCGGACAAAGACAAAGGTACGAGCTGCAGCCACCTCCTTGGTAAAGTCCTCCATATTGTCCAACGTCGCAAACTGGCTACTCAGCACTTTCGATTTGAAAGATATCATCGTAGTGATAGAGAATTGTTCATCAGGCAAAAGAGTAATGCAAGCCCCCGATGTCTCATCACGAAATTCCATCTTCTTATTGATCACATAAAAGTCCTTTGGGGCATTCTGCTGTTTCAATCCCACCCTCTCAATTTCCCGTACGTAAAGGGCTGAACTTCCATCGAGAATCGGGAATTCTGGACCATTAGTCTGTATTAACACATTATCGACCCCCAAGGCATAGAGTGCCGCCAACGCATGTTCAACTGTGCTACAACGAACGCCATCTTTTTCCAACACCGTACCTCGTTGAGTATCTACTACATTCTCAGCAATAGCATCCACAATAGGCATACCTGGTAGATCTATTCTTTGAATTTTGTAACCATAATTCTCATCTGCCGGATTGATTGTTACAGTCAAACTGAGCCCCGTATGGAGGCCCTTCCCGCACAACGAGAAACTACCATTTATGGTATTTTGTTTCATCATACCTTCGCAGCTATTTGTTCTTTCAATTCTTTTATCTCTTTACGCATCTGGTTCATCTCTGCCCACATATCGGGTAAATTCTTAAAGAGCACACTGGATTTCCAAAAATTCTTTGCATCAATAGCCGGACTTCCTTGGATGGTCTGTCCTTCTTTCTTTATCGTGTTAATAATACCAGCTTGAGCACCTACCAAGGTCTTGTTTGCAATTTTCGAATGGCCGGCCACGCCCACCTGTCCACCGAACATACACCACTCACCTACTTTGGTGCTACCAGCGACACCAACCTGAGCGGACATGACCGTATGCGAACCAATATCATCATTGTGCGCAATCTGCACCAAATTATCCAACTTCACGCCACGACGCACGTATGTACTTCCCATCGTCGCTCTATCCACACAACTATTGGCACCAATCTCCACATCATCCTCGATAGTGGCAATCCCTATTTGTGGAATTTTCTCATATCCCTCCTCCGTAGGGGCAAAGCCGAATCCATCTGCCCCTATTACACAACCGGCATGAAGGATGCAACGTTTTCCCACCTTGCAATCATGATACACCACCGAATTGCTATACATCACTGTATTCTCTCCGATTTGGGCATTTGCACCAACCGTAGCATGAGGATGCAATACGCATCCATCGCCAATTGTTGCATTCGGTCCAATCGCCACAAAGGGTCCCAAATAGACATCCTTACCCACTTTAGCTGTAGGATCGATAAAAGCCAATGGATCTATGCCCTTCAATTTGGGCTTCATGCTATCGTATATAGCCAAGAGTTTACCGACTGCCTCACGAGCATCTGGCACCCGAATGAGTGTTGCCTTTACAGTTTGTTTTGGCTCGAAATTTTCATTTACAAGGATAACGCTACTCTCCGTATCGTAAATATATTGTTCATATTTCTCATTTGCCAGAAAACTGATGCAACCAGGTTTTCCCTCTTCTATCTTGGCGACATTATTCACCTTGGCCTCAGGGTCCCCCACTATGGTGCCACCTATCAGCCCCGCTATCATTTTTGCGTTAAATTCCATATCGCTCCAATTCTATTTCCATCATTTGCTGCATCTCCCTCGCTTTTTGTCCTGCAACAACAGCAAAATTTTCACTTTTATCTGCATATAGGATAGCACGGCTGTTGTTCACAATCAAGCCACATTCCTTGTTCATGCCATATTTACAAACATCTTCCAGACTTCCTCCTTGAGCCCCTATGCCGGGCACCAACAAGAAATGATTAGGGGCTAACCGACGGATCTCCTCAAAAGCTTGTCCCTGTGTAGCTCCAACCACATACATCATCTGATTTGCATCCGCCCATTCCTGACTTCTACAAAGGACCTTTTGAAAGAGTTTTTCTCCTTCTTTGTCCTCGGTCATTTGAAAATCCATGCTTCCTTTGTTGCTCGTCAAAGCCAACAAAATAACCCATTTCCCTTCATACCCCAAAAAAGGTGTCACGCTATCTTCGCCCATGTAGGGAGCCACGGTCACAGCATCCACATCCATTTGCTCAAAGAATGTACGAGCATACATTTGACTGGTATTACCGATATCACCTCTCTTAGCATCCGCAATAATCATTTGTTCGGGGTAGTTTTTCCTAAGATAGTTCACTGTTTTCTCCAGGGCATTCCACCCTTCTACCCCTTGACATTCATAGAACGCAAGGTTGGGTTTGTAAGCTATGCAATATGGAGCTGTCGCATCAATGATAGCCTTATTGAAAGCAAAAATTGGGTCTTCTTCATCCAATAGATGAGTTGGTATCTTCTTCAAGTCGGTATCCAAACCCACGCACAAAAAACTGCGTTTACAACGGATTTGGTCAATTATTTGTTCTTTGTTCATTATCTTGATTTTAGAGTTTACAATTCGCTTTCCTTCAATCGTTCGGCATTCTCAGCCACTATCAGATGGTCGATACAGTCTTGAATCTGGCCATCCATAAAGGCACCGAGGTTATAGATGGTATATCCTATACGATGATCGGTAATTCTGCCTTGAGGAAAGTTGTACGTACGTATCTTTGCACTTCGGTCACCTGTAGAAACCATTGTCTTTCTTCTACTGGCTATATCGTCGATGTATTTCTGATGTTCTTTATCGTAAATAAAGGTACGCAGACGAGCCAAGGCACGTTCCTTGTTTTTGGGTTGATCGCGCGTTTCGGTACATTCCACCAGAATTTCCTCTTCCACGCCGGTATTTGGATTGCGCCACATGTAGCGGGCGCGAACGCCAGATTCCACTTTGTTTACATTTTGACCTCCTGCGCCACTACTTCGGAACGTATCCCACTTAATGGCACCCTCATTTATCTCTACATCAAATTCCTCGGCCTCGGGCAGTACAGCCACCGTTGCTGCACTGGTATGCACACGTCCTTGTGTTTCGGTGGCAGGCACACGTTGTACACGGTGTACTCCACTTTCGTATTTCAGAATGCCATAGACGCCCTCACCCGTCACGCTAAAGATAATTTCCTTGTAACCACCTACAGCACCTTCGCTAAAACTGCTGACGGCCATTTTCCAACCTTTCAATTCCACATACTTGGAATACATCCTAAAAAGATCCCCGGCAAACAGAGCAGCCTCATCACCACCCGTACCACCACGGATTTCCATTATCACATTCTTGTCATCCTCAGGATCGGCTGGCACAAGCAGGAGCTTGATTTCCTCCTCCAACTCAGGAATACGTTTTTCGCTTTCAGCAAGTTCCTCTCGCAACATTTCCTTGGCCTCTGCATCATCCTCCAAAGCCAACATTTCACGCGCATCTGCCACATTCTGAATACATCCCATATACTCTTTTCTTGCGGCCACGATTCTGCCCAAGTCCTTGTATTCCTTAGTCAGCTTCACATAACGTCTTTGATCTGCAATGACATTTGGGTCTGTAATTAGCGTACTGACCTCCTCATAGCGTGACACTATTCCGTCAAGTTTCTCCAAAAGATCAGTTCCTTCAGCCATTTTTTTTACTCTTTAGGGTACGATAGAATTGTCTCCATGCAAAGAACATGATGACAAGCAGGGGTACAATCAGTATGTAGTTCATATTCATGAAAGCGTTAATACTCAAACTCTCCAAACTCGCTCACGATTTTCAGCGATTTCTTTCCTTCTTCAATATGCCCGACGACTTGGGCATCAATGTTGAAACTTTTGCTCAGCATTATCACTTTGTCAGCATCCTCTGGGCTTACATAGATTTCCATACGATGTCCCATGTTGAATACTTTGTACATCTCGCTCCATTCCGTTCCACTCTGTTCTTGGATAGCGCGGAACAAGGGAGGAATGGGAAACATATTATCCTTCACAACGCGACAATTGTAGCCCACGAAATGCAACACTTTGGTCTGGGCACCACCCGTACAATGAACCATACCGTGAATTTGCCCGCGCATCTCGTCCAGCAGCCTTTTGATAACTGGTGCATAGGTACGAGTTGGTGAGAGGACCAATTTACCCGCACTCACAGGGCTCCCAGCCACTTTATCTTCCAAACGATAATTTCCACTATACACCAGTTCTTCTGGTACAGCCTTGTCGTAACTTTCAGGATATTTCTCTGCCAGATATTTATGGAACACATCATGTCGTGCGCTGGTCAGTCCATTGCTGCCCATACCTCCATTGTATTCCTTCTCGTAAGAAGCCTGTCCACAACTACTCAGGCCGACTATCACATCCCCAGGACGGATATTTGCATTGTCTATCACATCACTCCGTTTCATCCTGCAGGTCACTGTGCTATCTACAATGATAGTGCGCACCAAGTCACCTACATCAGCTGTCTCACCGCCTGTGCCATAGATACCAATACCCATCTCACGCATTTCTTGCATCAGTTCATCGGTGCCATTGATGATGGCACTAATCACATCTCCAGGTATTAGCATCTTATTACGCCCAATGGTACTGCTCACAAGTATGTTGTCAACTGCTCCCACACACAACAGGTCATCCGTATTCATGATAAGTGCGTCCTGTGCAATACCTTTCCATACGCCCAAGTCGCCCGTTTCTTTCCAATACATGTAGGCCAAACTGCTTTTCGTACCCGCACCGTCGGCATGCATGATGTTGCAGTACTCCGGATCACCTCCCAGAATATCTGGGATAATCTTACAGAAAGCCTGTGGGAAAATACCTTTGTCGATATTTTTTATTGCATTATGAACATCTTCCTTGGCGGCACTAACGCCACGTAGCATATAACGTTGATTACTCATTTCTTCTCTTGTTTTTTCGTTTAGGATGCAAAGATAATAATATTATCTTATCCATGCAAGTATCAAATACATTTTCATCATCTTTAACATAAGTTAGACAGTATTTAACACCTCCAAGCCTATGTGCCGACAAGAATCGTTATCTTTGCATAAATTTTTCGCTCATGTCCCAATTGGCTATCATAGACAACAACACACTCATGTGTTTAGGGCTCAAGTCCATTCTATCGGATTTGCTTCCACAAACCACCATCAGGTGTTTTGGCTCTTTTGCCGAGTTGGAGCAAGAAAAACAGACCGATTTTGTGCATTATTTCGTCTCTTCCTCCATCTATTTCCAACAGGTAGAATTCTTTCAAAAATTAGGACATAAAGTCGTTCTTTTAGTACAAGAGAAGGAACAAGGTACATGCTTTCATCTTCCCGCACTCAATGCAATGCTATCCGAGAGCCGAATAATACAACAAATCATGCGCTTTCGTCAGATTGGTGGCATTCACAATTCCGCAAGAGAAAAAGAGGCTTTTCATGGGCCTATATTCGAATCACATTCCGACACAGAGCTACATTGCGACCTTTCTTCCAGAGAGATAGAAGTCCTTTCCCTCATGGTTCGAGGGTTTATCAACAAGGAGATTGCCGACAGGCTCTGCATCAGTCTAACCACTGTCATCACTCATAGACGGAATATCCAGGAAAAGACTGGTATCCGTTCCTTGTCTGGCCTTACCGTCTATGCCATCCTCAAGGGTTACGTACGTCTCGAAGAGATATAAAAATTTCTTACAACAATCAAGGCCGATAGACATCCCCCTATTTCCATAGTACCTTCCTACCGCCTACGATATAAATTTGGCCACGTTGGGGAGCTTTCACCTTTCGTCCCAACAAGTCATACCACTCTCCGGAATTATCAGACAGCCTTTCATCACGTTCCTCCTCTATCAAATCTATCCCTGTAGAATTAGGATAGATAAACCGTTCGTACAAACTGATATCATAGGACGAAAATCGATTGGCAGCAGCAATTGTAGGATCATCCAGCAGACGGCATTTGGAGCCCCCATCGGGATAAAGCCCGACAGTTTGGTTTCCATTATGTTTTGTATAACTGAGAGTATCAGTCCACATTTGATCTGCCGAAGACAAGACTACTTGTCCACCATCGGCACTCAATTTGAAGGTCGTATGTAATTCGCTCTTTGCCTCCGATTTATCACACCACACCACCCTAAAGTCATGCGGCTGGATGAGAGTGGATGGACATCCTACCAAATCAGCATACGAAGGAATACGGTATTTATACGGATGGGCCGCATCATCGCTCAAGTACATTCCCGCCAAGTCTATCACACTATCCGTCGTATTGTACAACTCCAACCAATCATTCCGTTTGAAATAGTCATTCACATAGATACTATTGGCAGCCGACACTTCGTTGATGCGCACTGGCAGATTTGTCGGCCCTTCATCCTCTGGAGCCACCTTTTCATAGCAGGCTACAAGGCTACAAGAATAAGGAATTCTGTAGGATTCTCCCGTAGAAAGTACTTTCGAGTTCTCCCCTTCTTTGGTTGAAACCTCTATAGTTGCATCCCAAAAGAGGTCACTCGAAGTGACAGATGTATTGTGAACCTCGACGGCTATGGTGTTTTCCCCCTCATGAAAGAGTGAGATGGGTAATGTTAGTTCCCCTTCTTCCCAATCTCCCGTATAATTGGTCGAGAAGGTTGAATAAGACACATTTCCAGAAGGCATATTGAATCGTCCGACTTCTTCTCCGTTGACGTATGCCACAAAGCCGTCATCACAACGATAGGTCATCGTAACAGATTCCCATTCACTCACATCATTGACTGATAATGTATTACGAAAATAGGCTGTAGGGTATTTGTTGGAACTGTCACTTCCATAACTGATGGTCGTCTTGATACCTAAATCTTTGTTGGCATAACCCAAAGGTGCCGTACCTTTCTTCCATAGGAGGGCCGAATAACCGGGGGAGTACCAACCTCTCCCGTCCATACTACCCTTGTCATAATATACCCACTGAGACCCGAAAGGCAAAAGCGTACTTACATTTCCTGATCGTCCTTCCTTCCATCCCACGAAACGGTAGCCTGCTGGAGCCGAGGCACGAACAGTTGAGAAAGCCCTCAGGGAACCATCAAAGCGGTTGGTCGGAACAGGCAATTCATTCACAAAGAGACGTGCCTCAGGTAGGTTGCTGCGCAATTTTATTTTATGGAACGTAGTAGAGCTCAACTGCAAACGCGAATAGTTCTTCATCTTGGCCAGCATCGTAGTTTGTCTCGAAGTAGTCAGATTGTTCTTGATAGAGTTGGCCGAGCCATTAGGGGAAATGCCTTCTATCATCATCATTTCTGACACATTCTTGACCAAACTGTCCGTAATCTCCTTGCACCGTGAAGGCTCGAAGACACTTCCCATCACCAGGCAGAAAGTATCAGTAAACTGACGACGGAACTTGGCATTTTGGCACAGGTTGATGAAGATATTGATGATGTCAAATTCCTCATCTCGACCAGACGTGTAGTTATATAGGTTACGAGGATTGGCAAAATAGTCAAATGCATCAGTAGTACCAAAACTACTATCCAGATCATGGGTAAGAATTCGGAATCGTCCTCCTTCTGCCCTAAGGCGGAAACCTTTACAGTTGTTGTTGTTGTTGAGCCAATCGGTAGTGCCCAAATAGATTTCTGTCGCAATATAGTTACAATATTCATTGATATCCAATAATTTGCAAACTTTCTCATACACATTATCGGACGCACAGTTACGACTCAGCTCCGTCAGTTCGTTCAGCGCGTCTTTCGTACCACACACTTGATTGTAGCGGGCCGTTCCTATTTCAAACTGATCAATTTCGTCCTCATCCCATCCATAGTTGGCATAGACGAAATGTTTATTATTGGGCTCTCGCATATTGATGACACCTTTATAGACTCCATTCAGATAGTGTACGACGGGTTGATAAGCCTGTCCGTCAACATCTATCCCAGAAGTACGTATAATGGTTTGCAGAGCAGGATCCATAAAACGGCAATAATTGTCATTACCTCCCGAACGGAACTGCAGTGTCTTGTGCTTCAGGAATGGTTTTTCGCTAAAGAATGGGTAATCCAATGTATTGTTCCCATAATAAATTTTGTTGGCTTTTATCTTGAAGGAATGAGGAGTATTGGCCCTACTCCATCCGCCACAGATAATCAGGTTAGTCTCTTGATTGGCCGCCACCTTTCCATCTGGTAGAATAAATTCAAAGTTCACAGGACGATCCCAATCCCTATTCCAGTTGCAAGCACCTTGCCCACGCCCACTCACACCATTCACACCTTGTACCATCACACCTATGCTATCGTCATACAGATGATCCGGATCAGTCACTACCGACACTACCGGAAGCGTGTATTTGTTTGTGGTACAGATATAGGAACGTGTCACAACAGGGCTTGGCAACATACCAGACTTGAAGAGCCGAAAACGGAAAATTCTTGTTGTATTGCTGAGATGGAACTTACCCGTTTGGGAAATCACGCCATGCGTATCAGTTGGCGTACTTCCATCGATGGTATAGCGCAAGGTACATCCTTGTGGGATAGCCACCGTACAATCCAAGGTACCAGAGTATAATGTTGTCTCCTTGTCCACCACTGGAGCAGACAACATCTCCTGTGCAAATCCCTTTTCCACATTGGCAGCACCTGGTGTAGGATGGCTGGTATAGCCCCATTGATTTTTTCCATCGGCATGGAGAGCCCACGAAGTACGCGCCTTTGCTTCCGGATAGTTGATCGTATGTACCACATTACCTTCCGAATCAAAAAGATAGAATGTTCCGCCATCGGGTTCCAGTTTGCATTGTACCTGTCCGCTTGGATTATCCTCGTGCGAACCAAACCACAACAAGCCATAACCACCCGCCTTCACTTTCACCGTACCACTGAGCGGATATTTCTTCGGCTCTGCTTCGTCATCACTTAGGAAACATTTCTTCATGACAATATCCACCGTATCAGGATTGTGGAATTCCACCCATCCGTCATAGTTCCATGTAGGCCCCAACGTCATGTCTATATTAGCGGTTTGAACTTCATTTACCACCAATTTCGACATATCTGTGGAAAGGTTGCTTTTCTTCGTAGGATCGTAGGCCCTGAACTCGCTCCAGTAGAAATACAGGTTGCCGTTTCCGTAACCACCTCCCTCGGTCTCTTGCACCTCCAGTCTCATGTGGCGATAAGGGCTCTTGAAAGTAATCAGTTCACAGCCGGAATACCCTGCCACACTGAATACCCCTATCATGGAAGCGTATTCGTATGTACATTGGATGTAACCTTGATCGTACCATGTACCAGAAGGGTTATTGGTGGCATATACACGTACTTTGGTAGGATTACCGCTATTATTGGTCGAGCGTTTGGCGTACGTTATGCCGACCTGTTTGAATTGGGCACCCAAATCGACTTGCAGATAGGCGTATTTACCATCAGGATTGGGTTGACTCCAAGTGGAATGGAAAAACGTACTGAAGTTACCATCCAGCAAGGCAGCCAAACTACCCTCGGTAGGCTCGATATGGTTACAATCCAACTGGGAAGCGCTCGTCACCAACCCTTCACCGACCGAGAAGGAGCCGTCAAAATCAGCCCATTCCTGTGCTTGCAACATGGAAGGACACATACAGCACATCAGACACGCAACAACAAGTGACACAACACATGAGTGCCCCAAACGTTCACCCAAATTTATATAATCTTGTATTCGTATTTTCATTCGAAAGATAATGTTTGACCGCAAAATTACACTTTTTTCGTATCTCCCACAACTATTTGCCAGAAAAGCGCCCGAAAAATCCTCATTTGTTAGGATTGCCCGTATGCAACAATCTTCATACCTTTGCAGCCGAAAAAACAACTGGACATTCGATGAAATTCATGTATATCTTGGCCTTGATAGGTTTGGCAGTTCTTCCATGTGGAGCAGAGGAGCTCCAGGACACTTTGGAAATGAAGGAAATAACCATCACCTCATCCCCCAAGGAATCAAGCCCATTCAAGCAGCAGGCCTTATCCTCCACCACACTATCCCTCCAGCAGCTGCAGCAGCATCAGGTCACCTCGCTCAAGGGACTCAGTTACTTGGTGCCCAACTTTCACATGCCCGACTATGGATCGCGTATGTCAGGAACCATCTACATACGAGGTATTGGCAGTCGCATCAACACCCCTGCCGTGGGCCTGTATGTGGACGATGTGCCTGTAGTGGACAAGTCCTCCTTTGACTTCAACCTTGCAGATATAGAACACATCAACGTACTTCGTGGCCCGCAAAGCACCCTGTACGGACGCAACACGATGGGTGGACTTGTGCAAGTCTATACCCGCAACCCCATGCATTACGAGGGAACCGATCTACACATGGGTTATGCCACTGGCGACCAACACCGTACCATATCACTCACTCACTACCATCATTCGGGTGACAAGGTATGGTTCTCGGCTGGAGGTTATTATGATGGAGCAGAGGGTTTCTTCCGCAACGACCTGACAGGCAAGAAGGTAGATGGAATGGAATCGGGTGGCGGACGTCTCAGAGCTATCTGGGCACCTACAGGAAGACTCACCTTCGATGCACAAGCCAATTACGACTACACCTCTCAGGGGGCTTATCCCTACTACTACCAAGGAGCAGTAAACGGTACCACGGAGGAGTATGTCGCACAGATAGGTACCATTAGCAATAATGAGGAAGGTACTTACCGTCGTCACTTGCTCAATGCAGGCGTCAAGACCAAATACAAAGCCAACACCTTTGAAATGAACAACGTCCTCGGTTATCAACATGAAAACGACCACATGTTCATGGATCAGGATTTCCTCCCCTCCAGCATCTACACGCTCACCCAGACACAACGCCAGCATACACTCAGCGATGAGTTTACGATGAAGAGCCAAACAGACAGTCCTTGGGAATGGGTGACAGGAGTTAGCGCCTTGTACCAATGGCTTCACACGACCGGTCCTGTTACCTTCGAGCAGGATGGGGTCAACTGGTTGGGAGAGACCATCAATGGGTATCTGCCCGACCTCTCCACAAGCGGGATGGGGCCTATGAATATCACCTTGCGTGATTCAGCCATCACGATGGGTGGAGCCTTCGACACTCCGTTGCTCAACCTTGCCCTCTTCCACCAATCCACCTACCATCTTTCCGACCGTTTCTCCGTAGTGGGCGGTTTGAGACTCGACTATGAACACCAGCAACTCGAATATGATGCATCAGGCACTATGAAATACGATTTCCTGATGACAAGTCCACGTATGCCCATCCAGCTCAACGGGCTAACGGCCGCCCCCGCCTTTCTCGGCTCTTTAGATAACGACTATCTACAACTACTTCCACGTCTTTCGCTGAAATACGACCTCACGACAGCCAGCAACCTCTATGCCACCGTATCACGAGGCACACGTAGCGGAGGATACAACGTACAGATGTTCAGCGATCTGCTACAGGAGCAGATGAGGGGCGACATGATGAATGGTGTAAAAGACGGCAGCAAAGAATATCTGCAATCACTCGTTCAGCGAGGAATGCCAGCAGCTATGGTGGATAGGGTAAGTAACATTATCGACAGCAACATGCCTGTGGTTGAGGCTCCAGATGTAAAACAAACGGCTGTTTACCGCCCGGAATACAGCTGGAACTACGAGATAGGCACCCACCTATCCACCAACGACCATCGTTGGATGGCAGATGCCTCAATCTTCTTCATAGACACCCGCGACCAGCAGATAGCCCGTTTCTCACAGAATGGCTATGGCCGTATGATGGTAAATGCAGGACACAGCCAAAGTTGCGGAACGGAAGTATCACTCCAAGGACGTCCCAACCGCCACTTAGCATTTATAGCCAACTACGGATACACACATTCCGTCTTCCGCGACTATGACGGGGGCAACAACATGGACTTTAGCGGCAACTATGTACCTTTCGTCCCCCAGCATACGGGTAGTTTGGACGGTAGTTACACCTTCTTTTTTCTGCATCCCTGGTTGCGAACCATCTCACTCGGAGCCACCTATAGTGGAGCAGGTCGCATCTACTGGACAGAGAACAACTCTGCCTCGCAGGATTTCTATTCACTTCTCTCTGCCAGAGCCGTCATGCAGACAAAATGGGTACAAGTAGAACTATGGGGGCACAACCTGACCAACACCCACTACAACACCTTCTATTTCGAGTCAATGAACCGAGGATTCTGTCAGCATGGAAAACCTCTCCAAATAGGTATCGACTTGCGTTTCCATTTCTAAGGTAGTTTGTGGACAAGCCAAATGGGAAGGTTGTAGTCATCTCTGGGTACGTTCTGCCTACGTAGATCCTTCGTAGTGCGTACGTAGCAAATTCGATAATGCACGTACGCACCACGTAGGCACTACGATAGCACTACGGACAAAGATATGGCATTGGCATAACTCAAGACAAAAAGTTCAGGAATCTGCCTTATCCTCACTTTTTCAAATTTCAGATTGTATATCAATTTGTTACAATCGCTCAATCCTCTATTCGACACCACTTTTACCCCATTTTAAGCCCACTTTATCCTCACTTTCATCATTACCAAACGGACATTTCCTTGAAACTGCTTCACGAGCTGTGGGACAACTATTGCATCCTCGAAAAAAATGGATTACCTTTGCCCCCGTTTTCAGATAACCCATTTTTGTTTAACCTAAACCGTACTATCATGGCAAATCAAGACATTCTTTCCGTGACCCCTGTCACAAGTATCGAACTTACTGAGCAGTTTCTCGCAGAGAACTACGAACTGCGCAAGAACGCACTCAGCAGCAAGCTGGAGGTACATGAGACTACTCACCCAGATGCGCCCTTCCGTCCTTGTACGAAAGAGACCATCAACACTATCACAATCCGTGCCCGCAAGGAGTTGGCTGACGAGGTAAAGAATCCCAAATCACTCATCGAGGAACTCATCCATAGCGAAATGGTTCCATCGTATGACCCTATTGGCGAGTACCTCAGCCATCTTCCTGCATGGGATGGCAAAGACCGTATTACTGAACTCTTCTCTCATATCCCAGGCATCACAGAGGAGCAACTCGGATGGTATCACCGTTGGATGCTTTCCTCAGTTGCTCATTGGCTGAAAATGGATATGCTGCATGGCAATGAGTGTGTTCCCACTCTCATTGGCGCACAGGGCTGTGGCAAGAGTACCTTCTGGCATCGTCTGCTTCCTCTGCACCTGCGTGAGTACTATCTCGACCATCTGAACCTTGCCAACAAGAATGACAAGGAGATGGCACTCTCCAACAACCTACTTGTCAACCTTGATGAAATAGACAAGTACAAGCATGGACAGCAGGCAGACCTGAAACAGACACTCTCGAAGGTGAAGGTTAACGGTCGTCCTATCTATGGCCGTGAGCAGCACGATCGTCATCGTTACGCCTCCTTTGTGGCAACTACCAACAATCCGCATCCGCTACAGGATCCCACCGGCAGTCGTCGCTATCTATGTGTGCAGATTCCTGAGGGTCAACTCATAGACAACGAGTCAGAGATTGAGTACGACCAGCTCTATGCTCAGGTGCTGCATGAACTTCAGGTCAACCACGAACGATACTATTTCACCAACGAGGAGGTACAGGCGATACAGCTTGCCAACAACCGCTTTCAGAAGTCCGTCAATCTTGACGACATGATTGACGATTGTCTTCGTCATCCCGAGGAGGGCGAACGTATTTCGCCTCTCTCCATCAAGCAGATAGTAGAGGTCATCAAGATGCAGTACCCTCAGCTCAATGCCACCCATGCCCTAAAGGTACATCTGGGTCGTCACCTCGTACAACATGGTTTTGAGAGCAAAGCACGCAATACAGGCTCTGTTTATTTTGCCGTACCGCTGAAAGCCGCATAGAAACATCTCCCCTTCCCTCTCCTGAAGAGGGAGGGGAAGAGAATGGCGTCAGTGGGCGTAAAGTGAGGTTCAACGTTAGGATAGCTTTGTTAACCTCACTATTGCAACATCAAATTATTCAATACGTTACATTAAAAAAGTGAGATTAACTTCAATATGGGAGAACTTCATCTAAACCATAAAATTCATAGCCTCAAGACCCTTCGTACACACGGACATCGCAACGGTCTTCTTTTCCAGCCACAAGGTAACAAGATTGTTGTTCGCTCCATGCCCGAACACTATCATGATGCCAACTCCGAGGCACAGCAACCTTGTCGTAACAAGATGAAATGGGTAATGCAGATGCACGCACTTCTGAAAGATGCCTACCGAGGTTGCTTTCAAGGCGAGAAAAGCGACTATCACCAATTCCGCCATTACAACCTCTTGTCCGAAATCGGGCAATGCATCATCTCACATGGCACATTACCCAACCTCAACATCAGAGTCATTGACCATCATCTGGAATTTGACATGAATCCAATAGACTGGAAACCAGGTGACACTCTTCGCCTCATCTCACTTCCTGAGGATCTTCAACATGCAGCCACCTACCACGACACCATCATCAACACGCCCAAATCAGAAACTGTAGCAACCGAGGCGCTCCCCTCTGGTTTCTACAGTTTCGTCCATCTTCGTCCAACAAGAAGAGGATTCATGGCATCATCACAGAAGCTGGAGTATGTTATGTAGTCAATCTTTCTTTCATACACGCACGAAGTTTTTGAGGGTTGACAATGTAACGGAAAGATCTAATAAAGTAATCCAAACATCCAGAGTGGGATTCGGGCTTTACGCCCAATCTCAGTATCGTCAATGGCGAGGAAACTGTCTGGAAGATCTTTTATCTGCTCAAACGTCTTACCCTTGCCTCCTACCTCAAATAGATATTTCTTATCTACCTTGAAGTCACCTGCCTTGGGATACCTCACGTCATGCGACTCTGACAGCTGGTTCATGAAAAATGTTTCGCGTATTGTGCCTATGTCGGAATATGGAGAGAGGGCATACATCAAGGTTGGGTTGTTGATGTATATCTTGTCAGGACGTGACAGCTTGTTCGGAGATTTTGTATCATCCCCAAGAAGCAATAGAAGTCCTGCGCGTTCCAAGGCATGCATCATCTTCAAACCCATGTTACGGTCTGTCTCCAACTGCTTGTATATTTCAGACATATTAGGCAGTTGTGGCACGCGTTCTGCCATGACCATCAGCATCTTTCGGGTCTTTCGGATAGTAGATTCGGTTACATCCTCTATCTTAGGGTAGTCACGTTCTATTATCTGCGAGACCACAGCCTGAAGTCGAAGGTAGAGATCGCCATATACTGTTTTGTAAAAAGGATAGTACCCCTCCTTGATGTATTTCTTAAACAGAGGGAGTATCATATTCTCCTGACCTGCTGGGAGTCTGCTGCAGATGTCAGTAGCAATGCCTACATGATTCTGTAGTAACATCTCGAGTCCGACCGCCTCAAGCTCTATCTTCTCCTCGAACTGTAGATACTCCCTGAAAGACAACCCTCTCATTTCGTACATTGCCTGACGACGTGAAAGGTCTCCTTCGCCTGACTCTATCTGCAGCATAGATGAACCTGTATATACAATGTTCAGTCCAGGAAAGTCGTCGGAGAGATTCTTTATCAAGGTCTGCCAATGTTCATGGTAGTGAATCTCGTCAAGGAATATATGAGTACCACCACTGTTGTAGTGATATTCCACAACATCACGGATGTCGTGTGTAGTAAACCAGAGGTTGTCCAGTGATACATACAATACTTTTTCAAGTGCAGTTCCCTGAAAGTTATTCTTGATGTACTGCAGGATGAGTGTTGTCTTTCCGCATCCCTTTGGCCCCTTGATGCCTATAAGCGCATCCCTCCATTCTATCTGTGGATAGATGTAGCGATAGAATTTTGTTGGGGTATTGATAATCTTTCTATGGAAAATCTTTACCAGTTCTTCGAATTCTTGTTCTTTCATGTCAATATACTTTGAATTGTGGGACAAAAATACAAATAATATATTGAAACACGAATTTTTGCCGAATTTTAATGTTTCTATTTACTAAATTGTAGCGGTATTTAATATTTGAGTCCACTTTAAAAAGTCGTACAGCTTTTTAACCTGCATTATTCATACTATTCCGTCACGAAAGAGCTAAATGGTTGTGCATCAGCCAAAGCGCAGCGATGACGATACAGAATGTAGTAACCCCTACTTTTAAAGAGGAAGAGCGAGCATTAGGCTGAGGTGCTGCCAGTTTGCTCTTGCAGTAGGAATAAGTATGAATAATGCAGGTTAAAACATGTTTGCAACTCTAAAATAGGACCTATGGGTCAATTTTTACAATCATTGGAAAAGTCGCGCGTGTTTGACCCCGAGGGCGAAGTTGCGCGGCTTTTCCAACTCTGACAAGAAGCATTTCCTGAAAACAATACGCTACAAACTCATATCAACGTCTGCATATTTGGCAAAGACAAAGGATAAGCATATTCTACATTTGGCAAGGTCACAAAAGACTCGAGATTCATTCTTGGAAATATGGAATAAAGTGAAGGATTTCTCGCTGCCGTATGACACAGGAAAATCCTAATGACCGATTTGGGATGAAGAAGCTTCATGAGTTTCTTGCTATTGCCAATAAAGATGAATACGTCTCCGTTCTTCACGTCGCATCCCATCTGCTGATGGACAGCGCCTATGAGGGAGTTGATTCCTTTGCGCATGTCTGTCTTTGAGGGACAAAGATAGTAGCGCATGGTGTCGTTAAGGCAGAACATGACCGGAAAGGCTCTTCTCCAACAGACTCATCAGCATGCTCTCTGTACCACTGCCGAAGTGGGCACGCAGACCGTTCGGAAACAGAAGCGTGGCTCCAGATGGCAGATCTCCTGCAAATATCGGTGTTGTAGTACGGTTGTCCCCTTCTGGTTCAGTGAAAGTGATTGGTGCAAGTTCATGTGGTTGGTCATCAGCCTTGAACTTCTTGTTCCAATAGTTGCACTTGGAATAGCAGACTCCTACTTCCTGTAAAAATTCTTCAAACTCTTGTCACTCTGCTGGTGTCGCAGTTGTAGCGCTACAAATTCTTCCTTGTTCATAATAATAGCAGTTGTAGTTCTGTTGCACTATTGCGGTGGCAAAGGTACAACAGTTCTACAACTGCTACAATGTGTAATTGCCGAATGCTTACTGAGGATGTTTCTAATGAAATCCAGAGACACGCTACCGTTCAGCCGCATGGTCAAGATATTCGGGAAAACAACCTCGCAGGATGGCTGATTGGCGACTGCACCGATTCTGGCAGCCATCACCATGTGTCCACCTCTGTTGTTGACGCTTACGGGAAGGAAGCCTCCAGAGCTGGACATGGATTCGAGTCTCACCTTCTTATGCCAATGGCAGAAGCGGCCCTCCTTGATTCCGTTCTCTGCACAAAAATCTCTCACACTCTAGCCACTGCTCAGGTAGCTCTGACAAATCTCACTGAATTCGTTGTTTTGTCCACATACATATTGACATTATGAATTAGAGACAAAGGTACTGCTCTTTCGGGTGATTCAGAATACGGGGTTTACCGAATGCTTACATAAGCACGTGATTAATCAACTAAATAAATCTCGCAGGACTCAAAGTTGATTTCCCAGTTGCCACCTTCTACAGATTCCCACTGGTACTTCTCACCCATGCGATCCCACCAGCCTTGGAACTTAGTTCCTATTTCACCCATATCCTTTACGAGTTTCTCATACAGAGTCTCATTCTCAGCCGTGAGAATCATTGCCAACTCGTTAAGTCCATTACGGTGTTCAAAAAGCGCCTGTATCTCATTCTTTTCTTCGACAGTTACCTGTCCTACTACTTTCTTTGTCATATTATTGAATCTTTCTTTGGTTTTGTATAAATCTCAACAAGCAGAGGAGACCTTTATTTGTACAAACTCCAAGACAAGGAATTATATTTCACATCATCTTTTGAAGACGAATAAATTACAGCTATTTGCGTGTTGTTCTCATTGACATAGGCATCCGAAGAACTTACAACACCAATATAATTATAATCTTTCAAAAATATCTTTTCAATATCTACTTTGGATAAAATAGAATCTGCAACTGTAAGTGTTATAGCGTTAAGAGTATCATTAGAGAAATCATAAGCAACGACACTATAGTTTCCAACGTTATGGCAATACAGGTTCGCTCCATCTTCTGTAACATTATCCTCAGGCAACGCATTTATGACCTCCTCATGAGTACTTCCAATTTTAATATCTGTGATAGATGGTTTATTATTTATGGAGTTGTTTGTTCCATCATCTTCTTTACAAGAAACTACACAGATTCCAATCATAGCAATGATTAATAAAACGTTCTTTTTCATATGGAAATTATAGAATATGTTCAACGGTTGTGTTTATTACCTTCTTTAATTCTGATACCTTTGTCGTAATGGTTTCTTTTGTTACGCTTGATGGAAGATTTTTTACTGTCAAGGTATATGTTGCAGTCAGATTATTGGATGATGTAGCAGTAATGGTTGTTGTTCCAATACCTTTTGCTGTTACCTTACCTGCAGAAGAGACTGTTGCCACATTTGTATCGCTCGAAGAAAATGTATATGCTGTATAAGCATCACTTGGAGCCAAATCTGGTTTTTGAGTATACGTATATCCTATACAGATAGACCTGCTGCTTATTGGAAAACTGATTGAAGTAGGATCCTTGGCTGTCGCATTTACAACCACAAAACCTTGCTTACCATTATCTGTCTCTACAGCTACATACACATACCCAGGTTTCTTGGCAGTAACTGTACATGTCCCTCCAGAAGGTTCTAACGTAAAGTTATATGGTGCCCCTAACCCCATAATTGTGCCCCAACTATAGGTTGATGTTGCATTAGATGGTGTGGGTACAGCCTTTAAAGTTATTGTCTGTCCTACAGAAATTTTAGGGTCTTTTGGTGAAATGGCTACAGCAGTCGCTTTTATGGTCCCATTACACTAGTGTCCCGTTAAAATTGGGACGAGTTAATAATTAATCAAACAACCCCGGAATAAGGGGACTTAATTGATCTTTGACATTTTTGAAATCAGTCTTTTCAAACAACTCTTGAAGAGGAGTTTTGTCAGTCAATGATATGCTAAGAATCTGTAAGACCTCATAGGTTGAACGTTTCAATTTCATATCATGCTGCACGATGGCAACAAGACAGTAGGCGGTGATAGCAGCACTGATCTGTATTCTGACTGCATTCTCTGTAGTGCCCCAGAATTTCTTGATCTTAAGATGCTGTTTCAGCCACTTGAAGAACTTATGA
>DCHV01000039.1:6076-46888 GCA_002314945.1 Prevotellaceae bacterium UBA1743 | reverse complement strand
GAACAACAGCGAGAGTATAAGATAAATAACCTATTAAGAAAGATGAGAGGTAAAGGTCTGATATATAATAATACTGTTGCTGGCAACAAATCTACATGGGCGCTTGTAAATACGTGAAAATTACAAGCGGTTACAAGCGGTTTTACAAGCGAATTTACAAGCGCAAACACTCTCACAAAAGACCCATCTTGTTAATTGCCAATATTTTAATAAGTTTTGGATTCTTACGTAAATACAAAAAAAATACGAGCGTTTACGTGAGAATTCCGTAAACTTTACATCAAAAAGAGAATCGCTTATGAACCAGTCTCTGTTGATTTGGGAACGACCAATTTCAAGACCTCACATTAAGATAGTTTGTTGGTATTCTGCGTAAACAATGCGTAAACAAACGTAGGCTTACTCCCGACGCAAAAGGCATGGTGCAATGCCACCTCAAGCTGAGTCAGGGGCTCAGAATGGAGTGAACATTTCCCCAAAATACATATTTAACAGGATTTTTCACGTGCAATACAGACAGGGGAATGCGGAAAAAGCTATCTTTGTACCCAAAAAGCATCCTGTTTGCACCTGAAATATGAACTATCTGAAAAGAAACATCTGCCTGATCGTGTGCGCTGTCCTTTCGATGGTGGTATGGGCAGATGACAATAAATTATCGGGAACCCCAATCGGGTCGAGTCGGAGTTGGAACTATGCCTCCAACATAGCAACCACCACCGCCAACACCCCTTCGTGCGCTTTCGACGGGGATCCGTCCACCTACTTTGCCGCCTACGAACAGAGCATGGGATGGGTGGGTCTTGACTTGGGTACACCGCATGTGATCAGCCGACTCGGCTTCCAACCGAAGAATAACGAGAATGGCGCCAGACGTATGCTGTTGGGTGTGTTCGAGGGAGCCAACAACCCGGATTTCAGCGATGCCATTCCCCTCTACCTGATACCGGAAACCCCTGCCAACAAGGAGATGCACTACGCCGACGTGAATGTGTCGCGTGGCGTGCGCTACGTACGTTACGTGGGCCCTGCAGGCACCCATTGCGACATTGCCGAACTGGCATTCTACGGTACCGAGGGCGAGGGTACCGACGAGAAGTTCTACCAAATCACCTGTCTGCCTACCATCAGCATCCATGTGGCAAACAATGGCGTGCCCAGCAACAAGGGAGAGGACTTCGAATCGACCATCACCATCGTGTATGAGGGAGGAACACTCATTCAGGAATATCCCCTGCTCACCCGTGTGCGTGGCAATTTCTCGGCCACCCACGAGAACAAGCCCTACCGCATCAAGTTCAACGACGGGAAGAGCCATCACATGCTGAAAGGTTCCGCACACGACGAGTCACCTGCCAAGGCCAAGAAATGGACCCTGATCAACAGCTTCGGCGACAAGACGCTCATACGAAACAATATCGCCTTCGAGATAAGCCGACGCGTGGAGATGAACTACACGCCCTACTGCCGCAACGTGGACCTTCTCCTCAATGGTGAATACCGAGGCACATACCAGTTGACTGATTGGTTGGGCATCGACGAGAACCGCGTGAACATCACCGAGATGTCCGATGCCGACACCGAGGGTGAGGCCCTGACAGGAGGCTATTTCATCGAGATGAACGGCTATGCGGGAAGCGACCCTGTGAACTTCACCTCCAAGCACGGGAACCCCGTGACCGTACACTCCCCCGAGGACGATTGGATTCAGAGTTCCCAGTTCAACTACATACGCAAGCACTTCAACCAGATGGAGGACCTGGTATATGCCAATGACTATACCGACCCCGAGAAAGGCTACCGCAAGATGCTGGATCTGGACAGCTTCCTGAAATACTTCCTGTCCTGCGAATTGGCAGGCAACACCGACATGATTTGGCAAGTGTTCATGTACAAGGAACGTGGCGATGACCACATCTACACAGGACCGGTGTGGGACAACGACCTTGCGATGGACAACGACGGAAGCGTCTATCCCGGCAACAAGCGTAAGGACTGGACTTATACGGTGCGGTGCGCTGGCAACTGGGGAGGACTCATCACCCGCGTCCTGTCCGATGGAAACGCGATGGCACGTCTTCAGGACATTTGGGCGGAACTCAGGGACAAGGATGCCTTCACCAGCGAAAGCATGGCGGCATACGTGGATTCGCTGCGTGCCCTGGTGAACGAATCGCAGCGGCTGAATTTCATCCGATGGCCTTACCTCACCCAGCAGGTTCATTGCAACCCTAAGGTGTGGGGTACATGGGATGCCGAGGTGGATTGCGTGCGCGACTATGTGGCAGGGCGCGTCAACTGGATGGACAACAAGCTACGCTACAGCCAACTGGAAGAGGAGGACGGACACTACCTCATATCCACCCCTCGCGACCTGATTTTCTTTGCCAAGATGGTGAACAACGGACAGGTGGAAGCCAATGCCGTACTGACAGCCGATCTCGACATGAGCTATACGGTGGAGAAGTTCATCCCCATCGGCGATGTGGAGCACATCTTCTGCGGTTCCTTCGATGGCAAGGGACATACCATCAACGGATTACGGGTGGAAGGCACCCTCAACGTGGGGCTCTTTGGCGTCATAGGAAACCATGCCCAGATCAGCAACCTTACGATGGGAGCCGACTGTACGATGCAAGGCACCAAGTATGTGGGCGCCCTTGTCGGCTCGGCACGCGGCACGAAACCATCCGTCATAGCCAACTGCGGAAGCATGGCACTGGTGAAAGCCAGCCAAAACTATGCAGGAGGCTTGGTGGGAGGCGTTACCAGCGCACGACTCAGCATGACCGATTGCTACCATGCAGGGACGGTGGAGAGTGCCAACGAGGGAGCAGCCATGATCGGATGGGCCTATCAGGCGGAAATCCGGAATTGCTTCAACACGGGCAGTGTCACGGGAAGCGTACAAGGGAAGGAATTCGCCAATACGGATATACTCGTCGCCCAGAACTGCTACGACACGCAGGCGGGACAGGTGAACGCGATAGAGAGTAGCCAGGTGCAGTCAGGCGAACTGTGTTGGCTTCTCAACAACCAAGGAGAAAGGCGCGTGTGGCACCAGAACATCGACAACGGCCAAAAGCAGGATGCCTTCCCCCTACCCCGTAACGGACACGGGGCGGTGTATGAGACCGAGGACGGACGCTACACCAACGTCAACCCCAACCTGAAGGGATTCCGCTACTTCAAGCTCGACATCAGTGGCGTACGCGGAGGCAACGGGAACCTCATCCAGTTCTCCGAGTTCGACATCTTGGACAACAGTTACTCCGAATACACTGACCTGTCGGTGTATAAGGGAACAGAAAGCAACATACCCAACGAGAACTGGATGAACGTGGCCGACAACAGCACAGGCACCAAATACTGTGCCGACTTCCAGGGCAGAGCCACCTTCCTCTTCGATGCAGGCAGGGAGGTGGAAGTTTGCGGTTACCGCATCTACACCGCCAACGATACACAGGGCTATTCCGACCGCAACCCCGTCACATGGACGTTGTCGGGTAGCAACACCTACACCACCGACGAAGACGACCCCAACTGGATTGTGCTGGACGAGAAAGAGAACGACGAGACGTTACAGGCGGCCAACTTCACTCCCTACGACTTCTACCTCACCTTCGACATCAGCAGCATCACCCTCAACCAGACGACAGCACTCCTCAACATGGAGGACGAACTGCAGTTGGAAGTGAATGTGAATCCCGCCACCATGACACCGTTGGCAGACATTACCTGGAGTTCCTCCGACATGAATGTGGCCACCGTAGATGCGAACGGGCATGTGCGCCCCACAGGCTTAGGCACCTGCCTCGTCACAGCCACCTCAGGCTTTGCCAAGGGATTGGTGGCAAGTTGCGAAGTCACCGTGACGGATCAGTTGCTCGGCTACCGCTATTTCCTCCTGGCCATCGACAAGACACAGGGTGAATCCGTCATCCAGCTCTCCGAGTTCGACTTGATAGACAACGCGCGGAAAGAGGTGGAGGACCTGAGCGTCGTGACCAGCAACGGCAACTATTTCGACAATGAGCATTGGAACAACCTGTGCGACAACGAAGTGAGCACCAAATGGTGTGGGAATTTCAGAGGTGGCGCATACTGCATCTTCGACGCAGGCAAACGGATAAACCCCGCTGCTTACCGTATGTACACGGCCAACGATACCCAAGACTATTCGGGGCGCAACCCCTCTTCGTGGCGCTTGTATGGAAGCAACACGTCCACCGACGACGACACCGATGCACGTTGGAAACTCCTCGACGAGCGGAAGAACGACTTCACGATGGGAGCTACCAACTTTACCCCCTACGACTTCGAGATCACCTACAAGCCCTCCGCCATTAGCCAGACATCCGAAATGGCCGAGGCACAACCCATCTACGACCTCCAAGGCCGACGTGTAACGAAGCCCGCCCAAGGAATCTACATCCAAGGAGGGAAAAAGATATTGGTCAGATGATGAGGTAATATCAAGTTCCGCAAGTTCTTTAGTCGAGATTTTCAGGTGGATTTTTTAGGATCACCCATAAACCGTGTGTTCAATCATCTTTCATAAGACAAAAACCCAAAAAACACTTTGTGAAGGCTTTCTTTTAGAGTTCTCTTCGAGACCTCTGTATCTGAGTGCTCCTTCCTCCGCTGGTAAGCGAGCTTCCCATCTGAGGAAGCACCTCTCATCTACCAAGCCATTCCAAAGCGATAAACCAGTCGCTCGTTCCTCGCTAATAAACCATTTTTCCTTTGTCAAGAGGCGAGAGTCAAGAGTCGGTTTATTCCCCGCAGGGGATGGTTTATGGCCTTTGTGGACTTCGGCAGATAGCTGTTTTCAAAAATATCTGTGAACTTGGTTCCTGAGTTCATCGAAGGATGTTCACAAGGATTTTTGGAAGCAGATAGATGCGGAATCATCGCAGATGATTCTGAGAAAGAAGTCCAGAAAGGTGTTTTTTATGTTTTTGTTGAAATCTAACACACACTTTTCCCTGTGATCCCTATTTTTGTTCATTATTCCATACACTGATTCGTGTCGGGTAATAACTTTTGGTTTCCCTACAATCTACTGATAAGGTACGGCAAGGCCTTCTCGAACTTCACGCCATACCAATGTGCAGAAGCATCGGGGAGTGTCTGACGGATGCTTTCCACCACGAAATCAGCTGCGATGGAGGCTGCCTGAAGCAACGACTTGCCACGAAGCAGGGCTCCGGCAAAGGCTGAGGCATAGACATCGCCTGTGCCGTGCATCATCACATCCATGCGCTCGGAGAAGTAGTATTCCACCTTCTGCCCATCGAAGCAGGCAACGCCGAGTTTGGAGGGGTCGAAACTAACACCTGTAAGCACTACGTTGCGGGCTCCCAAAGCATGGAGTTGGCGCAGTACCTGTTCCACGTATGCCTCGTCGTAGCCCTCCTGTACGTAGGGGATGCCCAAGAGAAGGCTTGCCTCGGTCATGTTGGGGAGAATCACATCGGCTCCGTCGCACAGACGACGCATCTCCATGGGGAAATCGTCATCGAAGCCCTTGTACAACTGACCATAGTCCCCCATCACGGGATCTACGATACGAAGCGCACCAGAGCGACTGGTCTGTTGCATAATATCGAGGATATAGGGTATCTGGGCCTTGGATACGTAACCGGTATAGAACGCATCGAAGTCGATGTGCTCGTGCTTCCATTGCTGGAGAATCTTGGGCATCTCCTGTGTGAGATCGCAGAATGTCCACCCCGAGAAACCCTGGGCAGTATGATTGGACAGTACGGAACTGGGTAGAATGGCAGTCTCTATGCCACAAGCCGAAACAATAGGCAAAGCCACGGTGAGCGAGCATTGCCCCACGCAGGAAATATCCTGAATCGTCAACAATCTTTTGTCTTCCATTGTCTTTTTACTATTTGGAATAATTCTCGCGCAAAATTATAACAATTCTACCACAATGATAAAAAAACACAGCAAATATTTTGGAAAAAGGAAGAGTCGGAGTACCTTTGCCTGCGAAATACGGATAAGGGAATCCGGTGTAAGTCCGGAACTGTCCCGCAGCTGTAAGTTCCATCACACGCCGAACGATGCGTTTGAGCCACTGACCTAAAATAAAGAGGGTTGGGAAGGTGTTCGCTCGGAAGGGAACAAGTCAGAAGACCTGCCGTAAGAATGAATGTTTCACCTTTATCAGCCTCGAGGAAAGGCAGGAAGGAACAATGCGGAAAATAGCAATAATATGTGCTCTGACTGGTGTATCGCTATGCACCATGCAAGCTCAGGACGTGAAAATCCGCCCGACAAAGACGGACACGCTAAAGACGGTTACGGTAGATGCCTCTGCCCGTAAAAGCCTCGGGCACACCACTTCGCGCTACGAAGTAAAGGCTGACGACTATGCCACGATGGGAGTCACCACGCTGACGGATGCCCTGCACCATTTGCCAGGTGTCACCCTGCGCGACTACGGAGGAGCAGGAGGCATGAAGACGGTCTCGGTACGCGGATTCGGAGCTCAGCACACCAATGTGATCTACGATGGCATCGCCCTGACTGATGCACAGAACGGACAGACCGACGTATCGAGATTTCCACTCGATGACGTGGAACGTCTGAGCCTCATCGTAGGCGACGACAACGACATCTTCATCCCCGCACGCAATGTCAGTTCGGCTGCCACCCTGCAGATACACACAGCCCCCATACCGGATGCCCAGGATGCAAAGCCTCATCTGAAAGCGCAATGGAGGCAGGGCGCATGGTGGCAGATGCAACCCTACCTACGCTATTCGCAAAGCCTCTCCGACCATTTTGCAATCCAAGCCTCCGGCTCGTATTTCCATGCCAAGAACGACTACCCTTTCACGCTGAAGAACATGGATCTGACCACCCGCGAAAGGAGGAGTCACAGCCGTATGGAGACTGGGCATGGCGAGGTGAACATGACCTGGATTCCCAAGGCGGGACAGGAGTGGCAGGGGAAACTGCACTACTACGACAACGACAAGCAGTTGCCAGGCATCGTACACTACTATTGTGCCGAGAGCAAGGAGGACAGCCACGACAGAAACGCTTTCGGACAAATGCGGTATCGCATCCTGCTGCCCTATCACCTATCCCTGCTCTGCCATGCCAAATATGGATGGACTTCCACCGAATACCGCAATGGCAGTTATACGGGGGGCATCATGGACCAGGATTACTGGCAGCGAGAGGCTTACGGCAATGCGTGTCTCCTATGGACTCCCTTGGAAAACTGGTCGTTTGATTACTCGGCTGACTATGGTTTCAACAATCTGAACAGCAGTCTATCCACCGACAAACGTCCCTACCGCCATGCCATACTGCAGAGTCTCACAGCAAAATACCGTCATCGTCGTATCACGGTAATCGGCAGAGGATTGCTCTCGCTCTATCGCAGCGGGGAGAAGGATGCTGAGGGCCGTGAGAGCGTCCAGCGTCTCTCGCCCTCCCTATCCGCTTCGTGGCAAATGACACCTGAGAAGCCCTTCTATCTACGTGCCGCGTACAAGAACATCTTCCGTATGCCTGCGTTCAGCGAACTGTATTTCTATCACTACGGGAGTCAGGACCTGAAGCCCGAGAACACCGATCAATTCTCGATAGGCGTGACAGGGGAGCACAGTTGGGAGAAGGGCACGTCCCTCTCCTTCACGGCCGATGCCTACCGCAACCATATCCGAGACAAGATTGTGTCCATCCCCTGGAATATGTTCATCTGGCGGCATGTCAATGTGGGAAAGGTGGAAACTACGGGACTGGATATCACGTGCCGCCTCGTGCAATCCCTCGGAACACGGCACAGGCTCACCCTGAATACCCACTACACCCTGCAACAATGCCTCAACCGAACCAATCCAGAGGCAGACACCTACGGCCTGCAACTTGCGTACATACCACAACATACGGCAGGAGGCAGTGTGGCATGGGAGAATCCCTGGGTAAGTCTCTCGTTGAGCGGACACGGTGTCACGGAACGATGGTCCAACAACGAGCACTACGATGACAGCCATCTGCCAGGATATGCCGAGATGGGGCTCACACTGTGGCACGACTTCGACCTATGCCGACAGCAGCATCTACGGCTGAGAGCCGACCTGCAGAACCTCCTCGACAAGCAGTACGAGATAGTAATCCACTACCCCATGCCAGGACGTGCATGGAGCGTCACTCTGACCTATAGTCTATAGAAATAATAACCCTTAACAAAATCACACACAATGAAGAAAAATTTATTTTTGGGAATCGCCTGTCTGTTGGCTTGCGTTTCCTGCAGCGAAGACGAAGTTTCCTACGATCCGAGAAAAACCATCCAAGTGACAGAAGGAGCCTACATCATCAATCAGGGCAACTACTACTCGGGTATCTCTGGCACCCTGACCTATCACAGCTATACAGAAGGCACAACCACACAGAAAGCGTTTGCCACTGCCAACGGACGTGCTCTGGGTGCTACGCCCAACGATGGATTGATCTATGGCGGAAAGCTCTATATCGTGGTAAGCGATGAGCAAACCGTGGAAATCGTGGACAGACGCACTCTGCGCTCCGTCCGCCAACTGCGCACCTCGACATTGGGAGAAAAAGGAGGAATGCCTCGCAAAGCGGTAGCTCAAGATGGAAAGGTCTATGTGAGTATGTTCAGCGGCTATGTAGCCGTCATCGACACCGCTTCCTGCAGCTTCACAGGGACGCTGCAAGCCGGTTCCTATCCAGAGGGAATGACCATTCTGAACAACAACCTCTATGTAGCCAATTCCGATTACGGCAACGTAACCAATGCCAGCCTGAGCCGCATCAACCTGAGCACAGGCGAATCCACCCTGCTGCGCGACAGTTGTATCATCAATCCCGTCGCCATCTCCTCCTACAATGGAAACCTCTATATTCTGGATAGTGGCACCTACGATGCAAACTGGTGTTCGGTAGAACAGGGAGTACGCAAGATGACGGCCGAGGGAGAAGTGACACGCTTCTGCGAAGGTACGTTTATGGCACTGGCAGACAACCGCCTCTATACCATCAACTGTCCCTACACAATCCCCGCTACCATCCCCTCATATTGGGTGTATGACCTCGACAAGGGGACAAAGGAGACATTCATCGATGGAACGGATGTCGTAACACCCTGTGCCATCGCCGCCGATCCTGTTTCGGACCATGTCATCATCACCAGTTACGTAAAAGGAGAATACGGCTACGCCGATTACAACGCCAATGGCTATGCCCTCCTGTACGATAAGACGGGACAGAAAATATCACGATGGACAACAGGAGTAACACCCTGTGGCATCTGTTTCAGTAGCACCAAGAAATAGCCATGAGTCTGGTACGCAGCATATTTCTGCCACTTGGCCTCGTGCTCCTATGTGGGTCGTGCAGGCCAAGAACTGCGTCCCACGCCGACTCATGCAAGGGGGATGCCGACACCATCCCCCTGCGCTATGCGCGCCATCTCACGATGGTGGAACACCCAGGATTCACCGAGGCCCTCATCCGCGATCCCGAAGACAGCACACGTATTCTACAACGGATTGAACTGCATCGGCCCCTCCATCGCCTGATTGTATCGAGCAGCATCCATTGTGCACTGCTGCAGGAATTGGGGTGCGACACCACGATAGCAGGCGTATGCGATGCCCAGTACAACCGACTGCCCTACGTTTTGGAGGGATTGGAGAATGGAACGATCACGAACATTGGCAATAGTATGGAGCCCAACATGGAGCGCGTCGTAGATCTGCGTCCCGATGCTTTTCTGTCCGCTTCGCTGGAACAAAGTGGTGTGGCAGCTCGTCTGGAACAGTTCGGGATTCCCCTGATACCCTGTGCCGATTACATGGAGTCCTCTCCCCTGGCACGCGCAGAATGGATTCGTTTCTACGGCCGAATGACAGGCCAAGGAAATCGTGCCGACAGCCTCTTTCAGCAGATTGAACAGCGCTACCTCGCCCTCAAAGAAAAGACACAGGAAGTGACACACCGTCCCCGTCTCGTATGCGAGATGCCCTACAATGGAACATGGTATGTACCACGGGGGGAGAGTTATGCCGCTCACCTCTACCGCGATGCAGGAGCCGACTACGTTTTTGGTCATCTCGCAGGAACGGGAAGTGCCGCCCTGAGCACAGAAACGGCCCTCGACAAAGCACTCACGGCCGAAGTGTGGTTGGTACGAAGTTTTGGTCCACTCACTCGCAGTCGTCTGTATCAAGACTCCCCTAATTTACAGCAGATTCGGGCCAAGTTGTGGGTATGTGACACCTCCGAGAAATTATACTTCGAACAAACCACCTTCCACCCCGACGAAGCCCTCTCCGAACTAATCCGGATACTCCATCCACAAATTGCAATAGAGGGCTCCGACACATACTTCTCTCTCACTGAGGAATAAAATGTTGCTCATTCCGCAATTTGTCGGTTTTTTTGTGCTAACTTTGTAGCCGAATTAGAGAGAAACATGACTTCTACCACACCACAAAGCACACCGACATACTCTTCCTGCCGTCATTCAGCAGGATGGCTTTGTGTGTTGTTCATCCTCACATTGGCGCTGTGTGTAGCCAACCTCTTCTGGGGTTCGCTCCGCATCCCTGCCTCGGATGTATGGAATATCTTGTGCGGCGAGAGCATCCCCGATCATCCATCCTGGTCGCTCATTCTCCTCCAGAACCGCTTGCCTCAGATGTTGACCGCCCTACTAAGCGGAGCTGCACTCAGTTGCAGCGGCCTCATGCTGCAGACCCTCTTCCGCAATCCATTGGCAGGGCCCAGTATTCTGGGCATTGATGCAGGTGCCAATCTCGGAGTGGCCCTCGTAATGCTATTTCTCGGAGGCAGCATCAGTTTGGGGAGCCTCAGCATGGGAGGATATTCACTCGTCATCGTAGCTGCCTTGATAGGAGCTTTAGGTATCATGGCTTTGCTTCTCGGCCTCTCGTCCCTGCTTCGCGATCCCCTGATGCTGCTTATCACGGGCGTCATAGTCAGTTATGTCTCAGGTTCCCTCATCTCACTGCTCAATTTCAACGCCACCTCCCAAGGCGTTCGTTCCTTTGTATTGTGGGGCATGGGAAATCTCGGAGGCGTAACATTGCAACATCTACCTTTGTTCGGTGGTTTGTGCATTGCAGGGCTTCTCATGGCTACGCTCTACATCAAGCCCCTCGATGCCCTTCTATTGGGCGACCGATATGCAGCCAACCTCGGAGTCCCCATCCGTCGCACACGAGGTAGTCTTCTGTTCTGCACAGGCTTGCTCACCGCCACTACCACCGCCTTCTGCGGCCCTATCTCTTTCCTCGGCCTTGCGGTGCCACACCTCACTCGACTCACGTTGCGCTCGGGTACACATCGGACACTACTTCCTGGTACGTTGCTCATGGGCAGCAGCCTCATGCTGTTGTGCAACCTGATCAGTGTGCTTCCCTCCGACGGCAATGTGATACCCATCAACGTGATTACCCCACTTATCGGGGCACCCGTCATCCTATATATTCTCATTCACAATTCCTCCTCGATACGTAATTGAAACAAACAAAAACAACATATTCACACAATAATTATTTATCACAAAAATGCTAAAGAGATTATCTTTGACAATGTCGGCCGCCTTGATCGGCCTTGCCTCCATGGCAGAAGTGAATTATCAGGTTGTCCCCATGCCCCAGAGCATTCAGTTGGACAATAGTGGAAAAATGTTCTCCCTCGACAAAGGGCTTGCCATTGCCTACCCAGGTGACAATGCACAGATGAAGCGCAATGCCGAGTTTGCACAGGAATATTTCGGACTTGTGCCTGAGGTGGATGCAAAGAAGAGCAAAGCCACCATCCGACTCACTCTCGGCTTGGAGAGCGAGAATCCAGATGCCTATCAAATCACAGTAGGAAAGAAGGGACTCAACATCCAAGGCGCCAGTGAAAGTGGTGTATTCTACGGTTTGCAGACCCTCCGCAAGAGCATCATGAACGAGGAAGGAGAAAGCGTACAATTACCTTGGGCCGTAGTAGCTGGTGCACCCCGTTTCCAATATCGTGGTTGTATGCTCGACGTGGCACGCCATTTCATGCCTGTGGAGTTCATCAAGACCTACATCGACATCCTCGCCCTGCATGGTGTAAACAAGTTCCATTGGCACCTCACCGATGACCAGGGATGGCGTTTCGAGGTGAAGGCTCTACCCGAACTGGCAAAGAAAGGTAGCGTGCGTCCCTACACCATCGTAGGTCAGAATGTCAACATGGACGATCCCGATAATGTACTCTATGATGACACGCCAGAGACAGGCTACTACACTCAGGCACAGTTGCGCGAGATTGTAGCTTACGCAGCCGAGCGCTTCATCACCATCATCCCAGAGATTGACTTACCTGGTCACATGGTAGCTGCCATGAGCGTATATCCTGAATTGGGGTGTACAGGTGGCCCGTATTTCGTACGTCCATACTGGGGAGTAGATCCCGATGTCCTCTGTGCAGGCAATCCCAAGACGCTCGAATTCATCAAGACTGTCTTAGGCGAGTTGTGCGACGTGTTCCCCAGCAAGTACATCCACATCGGTGGCGATGAGAGCCCCCGTGTACGTTGGGAGAAGTGCGAGAAGTGCCAGGCAAAGAAGAAGGAGCTGAACCTCGACAACGAGGCCCAGTTGCAAACCTACATCCTCAAGGAAGTAGAAAGTTTCCTCGGCAACAAGGGTCGCGAATTGATCGGTTGGGATGAGATTCTCGAAGGCGGTCTGAGTGAAGGTGCTACCGTGATGAGTTGGCGAGGCTACGAAGGCGGTATCGAAGCAGCACGCCAGCATCACCGCGTCATCATGACACCAACTGCCAACTGCTACATCGACTACTACCAGCTGAAGGAGCATAACTACAAGGAGCCCCTCGCCATCGGCGGCTACCTGCCTCTGAGCAAAGTCTATGACATGGAGCCTATCCCTGCTGAACTGACCGAGGAAGAAGGCAAATACATCCTAGGTGCCCAGTGCAACCTGTGGACCGAGTACGTAGTCAGCCCCGACCATGCCATGTTCATGTTGCTGCCTCGTCTGGCTGCTATCAGTGAAGTACAGTGGTTACAACCTGACCAAAAGAATTTCGAGGCCTTCACTGGTCGTCTTGGCGAACTGGAGAAGATCTACCGCAAGTTGGGTTACAAATTCTGTCCCAAGTTTGAATAATCTCGAATTGATCAACCTGTCCACGGGCTATGGCACACATGCTGTAGCCCGTGGCATTTCCTGCGTCCTGCATCAGGGCGAGGTAGTCAGTTTGTTAGGTACCAACGGAGCTGGCAAAAGTACCCTCCTGCGCACCATAGCTGCTTTTCAGCCTCCCTTGCAGGGGCAAATTTATATTCAAGGTACCCCACTCGACCAACTTTCCGCAACCCAGCGAAGTCGGTTGATAGGTATCGTACTTACTGAGCGATTCCGCATTCAAGGCATCACAGTACGCGATCTTGTAGGAATGGGACGCAATCCACATACAGGATTCTGGGGCAGGAAATCGCCTCAGGATGAGCAGCAAGTGGACGAAGCTCTCCATCTGGTAGGCATCACAGAGTTGCAGCATCGTCATGCCGATTGTCTGAGTGATGGCGAGTTGCAGAAAGTGATGATAGCCAAGGCACTCGCTCAGGATACACCTCTCATTTTACTCGACGAGCCCACCGCGTTCCTCGATTTCCCTTCCAAGGTAGAAACACTCCACCTTCTGCGTCGCATGGCGCACCAGATGCACAAATCCATTCTTCTCAGCACCCACGATGTAGAACTGGCTCTGCAGATGAGTGATCGCATCTGGTTACTTTCCTCTACTGGCATCGTTGCCGGCACACCTTCCCAATTGGCACACGACGGCCATCTCACCCATTTCTTTACTTCTCCCCATCTAAAGTTCAACGTAGAAAAGAGCTGTTTCGAAATCGATTAGAAAATTCACGTTCCAACTACAAGGACAAAAAAATCCTCTCCGAAGAGAGGACTTTAACAATTTCAAATTGCATTATCGACAAACCCTAAACGGGCTGACATCACTTGGCGTATGCAACAGAACGAGTCTCGCGGATGACAGTAATCTTCACTTGTCCGGGATAAGTCATCTCGTTCTGAATTTTGGTAGCTATCTCGGCGCTGAGTGATTCAGTCTGTGTATCGTCAATTTTGTCAGCACCTACGATAACACGTAGTTCACGACCTGCCTGAATGGCGTATGTCTTCACAACACCCGGGTAACTCATTGCGATATTCTCCAAGTCCTTGAGACGCTTGATGTAGGCTTCGACAATCTCGCGACGAGCTCCAGGACGCGCTCCACTTATAGCATCGCACACCTGAACGATGGGGGCAAGAAGGGTGGTCATCTCCATTTCGTCGTGGTGCGCACCGATAGCATTGCAGATATCTGGTTTCTCCTTGAATTTCTCAGCAAGCTTGGCTCCATACAATGCGTGGGGCATCTCGGGCTCTTCATCGGGTACCTTACCAATATCATGCAAAAGTCCGGCACGCTTCGCTTTCTTGGGATTGAGACCTAATTCACTGGCCATAACTGCACATAGGTTGGCCGTCTCGCGTGCATGTTGCAACAGGTTCTGTCCATAACTGCTACGATATTTCATCTTACCTATGATACGGATGAGTTCAGGATGCAGACCGTGTACGCCCAAGTCGATGGTAGTACGCTTTCCTGTCTCGATAATCTCTTCCTCAACTTGTTTCTTAACCTTGGCCACTACCTCCTCGATACGAGCAGGATGGATACGACCGTCAGACACTAACTGATGGAGGGCGAGACGGCATACTTCGCGGCGGACGGGATCAAAAGCGCTGATGACGATTGCTTCGGGAGTATCGTCAACAACTATCTCTACGCCAGTGGCAGCCTCCAATGCTCGGATGTTGCGTCCTTCGCGTCCAATGATACGTCCCTTCACCTCGTCGTTATCTATCTGAAATACGGTGACACTATTCTCTACTGCCGTTTCAGTTGCCACACGTTGGATGGTCTGGATGATAATGCGCTTCGCCTCCTTGTTGGCAGTCATCTTGGCATCGTCCATAATCTCATTGATATAGGCTGCAGCATTGGTGCGAGCCTCATCCTTGAGACTCTCTACGAGACGCTCGCGTGCTTCTTCGGCACTGAGGCCAGAGATAGCCTCCAACTGTGTGCGCTCCTTCTCGACGAGCATCTGCTGACGTTCGTTGAGTTCTTCATCGCGCTTCATCAAGAGTGCCTGTTGATTGTCGAGACGGGTGCGCATCGCATCAGCCTCCTGACGATGGCGGTTGAGTTCGTCCTGTCGCTGATTGAGTGACAGTTCACGTTGTTTGGCACGATTCTCGGCCTGCTGAATCTGATGGTTGCGTTGCTGTACTTCCTTCTCCAGCTCTGCCTTCTTGCTCAGGAATTTTTCCTTCACTTCGAGCAATTTCTTCTGTTTAATCACTTCGGCTTCCTTCTCAGCCTCTTCTTTCATAGCTTTGCGTTTGCCTGGCAGTACGGCGAAATACCATACTGCCATACATATTCCAAATAGAGCCAAAGCTATGCCAATACTTACAATTTCCATTTCTTATTACGTTTTAGTTATTTTGTGTATAATAAATTCATTTTCCTTTTCTCTCTTTTGCCTTCTCGATAGCTGTTTCCAAGGCGTCAAGAAGGGGTTGCAACCGCTGTACGAGAGGCTGCGTGTCGGCCTCGGCATTCTGGCGTTGGAGGCGGACTGCTATGTCGATTGTGGTCATGAGAAGATACAACTCACGCGACTGTTGCGGGTAGTTGTTGGAATAGTAGCTGAAACGATCCCTGATGAGTGCCTCGGCTTGGCGATACATCTCCTCGTCCGTACGCAGGATGGTCATGGGCAGTGTCCAGCTGCCAAACTTCAGAGTGATGGATAATGTGTCCTGTTGCGTTGCCATACTTCTAATCCACTTTCAACATAGAAATGCACTGGTCGATATCTCGAATCATCTTGTTGATACGTTTACGCATCTGACGTGTATCATCATCGGCCAGATCAATATATCGTGTCATCTTAAGCAGGTCGTACTTATCCTGCCATTCTTTTTTCTCAATCTGGAGTGTCTGAATCTGTGCTTTGTTCTCCTCCAACTGTGCACGCAACGTATCGCACTCCTGCTGCAATGCCTGATACTGCAGCAGCAATTGGCGAGTACGGGTCTCAACCCGCATTATCAGATCCATCACTTGAGCATCCATAGCGCTTTACTCCTCCATCTTCTTACGTGGTTCCTTTTTTGCCAGCATGGCTATGGTATGCACGTATTCGGTCATCCACGCCTCGGAATATCCCAAATATTGCTGGCTCTTGCGCAAGGAAAAACAAGTCTTGCGCACCCCTTCGTCAGTCCATGTGACACGCGTCATCACCTCGTGCACCTTCTTGGCCACCATTGTCCTGAGTGCCTCGCGGAAGAATGAGGGGAGACGGAATTTCCACTGCATGAGATTTCCCATGAGCATCATCAGATCCTGACCAAACGACTGGAACATGGCCAAATAGCCCTGAACATCCTGCACCGTACGACAACGTTTCTTGACACTGGCATCTATCTCGGTAAAGAAGGTTGGACTTACACCATAGATGTTCTGTATCAATTTCTGGCAATATTTCTTCTCGGCCAGACCCAACTTATTGTTGAGCGTGGCTACATGATAGGTCTGCTTGAAGACCCGTAAATCGGGTAAGGCACCTAAGTTGCTGATGCCTAAATGAGCCGCAATAGTGGATTGATAATAGACACGAATGAGAATCATAAAATCCTCGACTCCGCCTACCTTCGTTCCTTCAGATTGGGCCTTGCGTTGAAACAATTTATTGAAAAATGACATTCTCTATTTTGATTTGTTAATTATTGTCTGTAGTGTAGAATACAATGCTAAGGAAACATGAAAAGGAAATATGCCCCATAAACACGTTGACAAGCATAGGGAGGTCTCTCTCCCATCCCTCGTCTGGGCTATTAAACACCAACGCTTTGAATGGGGTCGAATCAGGTCGCTGGCGCTCCTCTGTCGTCAGAATCGCTCCTACGTGTTTACGCTTCAGCACCACAGCCATTGCTATACACAGGAACGGGAATGGCACGAGAATAAACAATGCGCCAATCACCACATCCCACACACGCAGCGCAATGCAGCGCGCTCCTTTGAACAAGCTACGGCGACGGAGCAATATTTTGTGAGAAACAAGACGTTCGGCGGGCAATAGGAGGATGAAAATTCCGTAGGTAAGCCACATAAAGGAACGTGACAACCACGCATTGTCAATAAGGAACGCAACAATGATGAAGGAAGGAGCAAAGTACGAAGCTGTCTGCACTGCACGAAGGACAATACGACGCCATGTAACTCCGCACCGCTTACGGCGAGCAGAAACGACATACAGCAGAAGGAACAAGAGGAAGAAAGGAATCGCCATGTGCAGCCACTGGGGGACACCTTCCTCGGGATGGGTGAGATGAAGATGGCACACACGACTGGAGACATACATCGACAAGGCTAACACGGCCATATCTGCGGCAGCAACTACCAGTCTGGCAACCGTCCTACTCATATTTTGTTTACTTTGCATTATTCTATTTTCTCGCAAAACGCGCCTTAAATTATGCAAAGATAGGCAAGTTTTTTGAAAATGGCAAAATATGGGGCAAAAAATCACAAAAAAAGGTCTCTGAACTTTGATTGTTGATTTTTATACCTACCTTTGAACCTAAAACATTAAATCATTTAGAAAAAATGACGAAAAAGAGCATTTTCCTCGCATTCGTGTGCCTCGTATGCCACTCGGCACAAGCCCAGTGGAATCGTCTGATTGAAGACGTGCACGTAGATGCAGAAGCACAAGGAGCATTCAGCACGGGCGACAACGCACCATTTTGGTTTACCAACAACCGATACGGACTGGGAACAGACAGGAACAACAGTGGCTATCTGAGGGCTGGACTGTCACGCAGCATAACGGCTGACGAACAACGCAACTGGCGTATCGGGTATGGAGCAGACTTGGTAGTTCCTTTCGGTATGCAGAGTCACTTTGTGGTACAGCAACTCTATGCCGATGTGCAATGGAAGGCACTCCGCCTCGGTGTAGGACAAAAGGAACGTCCATTGGAACTAAAAAACCAACTGCTCAGCACTGGTTCACTGACAAGTGGCATCAACGCGCGTCCTCTTCCTCAAGTAAGGTTGGAATTGCCCGATTTTCTCCTCATCCCAGGCACGCACGAATGGTTAGGTATAAAAGCCCATATTGCCTACGGATGGTACACGGACAACGCATGGCAGCGGGAGTTTAACGGAGGAAACACGAAGTACTGTTATTCGGCCAACTCACTCTACCATAGCAAAGCAGGATTTCTGCGTATCGGAAACACTGAAGAATTTCCTCTTACCCTGACAGGAGGATTTGAAATGAGTTGCCAGTTCGGAGGTGAAGCATGGAATCTGCGAGACAGATTGGATCACGTTGGGCAATTCGATTCTCATCAGAAAATGGATAGTGGAATAAAGGGGTACTGGAATGCTTTCATCCCTGGCGGAAACGATGCCAATGATGGCGACTACAAGAATTGCTCGGGTAATCAATTAGGTAGTTGGCACGCTCGTCTGGACTACCACGGAAAAGGGTGGAGCTTGGGCTTGTATGGTGAACATTTCTTTGAGGACGAAAGCCAGATGTTCTGGCAATACGGATGGAAGGATGGATTGATAGGCATAGAAGCTAATCTGCCAAAGAATCCCATTGCCAGCACTTTTGTGATGGAATATCTGCACACCTCGGACCAGAGCGGAAGCATATACCATGATGCCACCGACGCATTACCAGTCCAACTGAGTGCCGTGGATGAATACTACAATCATCATATATACGGAGCCTGGCAACACGCTGGCTTCGTAATGGGGAATCCGCTACTCCTCTCGCCACTATACGACTTATGCAACAACGATGGACATAACCGTATCACTGTATATCACAACCGCGTAAGTGCCTTGCACTTCGGTTTGTCGGGACAGCCGCTGAATGAATTAGGCTACCGCATCCTATTCACTCACGAACGCAGTTTGGGTACCTACCTAAATCCTGTCACCGATCCTCGTCATGGCAACTTCCTCCTCGTAGAACTGAACTACGCCCCTCGTTGGCTGAATGGATTTGCTATAGGCGCATCGTATGGACTGAACGGAGGCGACTTATTGGGACACGCCAATGGTGGAATGTTGAACTTAAAATATCATCTGTAAACTTATGAAAAAGAATATCTATCATATTGTAGCCCTACTGCTTATGATCCCTATGTGGATAGGTTGCGAGAATCGTCGAGAGAACAACGGAGATTTGGGAGGATTGTGGCAAATGACGCAATGGAAAGTTAATGGTTCGCAAGAAATCCTAAAGACAAAGACGGATGGATTGTATCTGGGAGTACAACGCGAACTATTGAAGTTCTACACTTCCAGCGACAATGCAAGATACCATCTTGCACGCTTTCGCCATACCGCTGACAGTCTGATTATCGATCAGATATTCTATTATCCAGGGGACACGCTATGCACTACCCGCGAACTGGAAAAATATGGCGTCCCCAGCGACGGAAAGTTCCACATCGACCTACTGAATGAGGACGACTTGATACTGAGCACGGAAGAAGCTACACTCATTTTCCGTAAATACTGACATATTTACACAGATATTTGGGCATTCATACAATTTTTTGTAAATTTGCACGTTTTTTAACATAGAAGCGTACATTTTCAATGAAAAAGGATTTGGTATCGGTAATCATGCCCTCGTACAACGCCAGCAAATTTATTGGCGCGAGTATCGATAGCGTACTACACCAAACCTACAAGAATGTAGAGCTTCTGATTACAGATGACCATTCCTCCGACCCTGAAACGATAGAACTGCTTAAACAATACGCAGAGAAAGACAAGCGAGTGCGCATCTTCCTCATGCCAGAAAACAACGGTCCGGGGTTTGCTCGCAACAATTCCATCAAAGAAGCACGAGGAAGGTACATTGCCTTCTGTGATAGTGACGACCGATGGATGCCCGAGAAATTGCAGAAGCAGATTTCGTTCATGAAGAAGCACAAGTGTTGTCTGTGCTATTCCAGTTACCTCATCTGTGGTGCTGATGATGAACGCAAAGGTATCGTTATTGCCCCTTCTCAGATGACTCTGAATGATCTAAAGCATGACAACAAGATTGGATGTCTGACAGCCATTTACGACACCTCTCATTACGGAAAATTCTTCATGCCTACTATCCGTAAGCGTCAGGATTGGGCTTTATTTCTCACCATCCTGAAAAAATGTCACAAAGCGTACGGCATGATTGAGCCATTAGCCATTTATCGCAGAGTGCCAGGCAGTATCTCGGCCAACAAATTCAAACTGATACGCTTCAATGCGCGTGTCTATCAGCATGTATTTGGGTATTCTGTACCTTTCTCCTATTTTTATCTCTTCATCGTATTCCTTCCCTGCTATTTTACGAAAAGGGCAATGAATTGGATCGCCAACCTATGGAGATAGGACGTAAAGCGTGTCCTATTTATTCTGAAGAATCCCCGGAGTGCGAATAGGCAGCAAAGGAACAGGGGCCACTGTCTTCACCGAATCTACAGGAGGTATTTCGGACGGCAGCCTATCGCGTGAAGAAATCTGCAATGCCCCACCCTTCTTCTTGGCAAATACAACAACGAATTTACGCAACGTATGATTTTCATGGTCGAAAATCTGATCTGAATTAAAAGCACGACCAGCCACACGAGTCTCGAAATGCAGATGATGTGTAGTGGCACGCCCAGTACTCCCCTCCAGAGCTACAGCAGCACCTGCATCAACCCACTGTCCTACCTTGACAAGATTCTTGCTATTGTGGCTGTACAACGTCTCTATTCCATTGGCATGTCGGAGCACTACACAATAGCCATACCCATAGTGAGGACCACTCAACGTGACAAGGCCAGAGAAAGCAGCCCTAAGCGTATCATTGCGCACCGTCTTGATATCAGTGCCTGCATGATGTTTACGTCGTCCTCCGAAAGGACTTATCACTTTTCCGCCAGGTAAGGGGTAACTCCACTCCTCAACCGTATAATTGGCAAAGTTGATGGCGAACTCATCCGTATCTGCAAAAGGGTCTCTCAATGCCTGTTTCCTCAAATCGGCCCACTCATCCGTCTCCTGAGATAAGGTATCCGACACAATAGTATCGGATGTACGAGGATATATATCCACAGAAAAAAACAGAAGAAGGAGGAACGCTACTTTTCTCATGGGAGTATCATGATGGCATTTAGGTTACGTCCTGTCTGAATCGTTTCTCGGCGTGCACTATAGAAACGTTCTGCTTCGGTAAATGTACAAGAGTTCTCCACGTGAATATCCTGTACACCAGCCTCCTCCAGCAACCAGCGATTGGCATCCCATAGATCGAGATGCCATTTCTGCTGACGCAAAGCGATCCTTTGCATCGGGAATCCTGCTTGCAGAAAGGCTTCATAAACCTCGTCCCCCACCTCGAAATGTGTCTGGGAAATACCGGGGCCTATGATAGCTGACACATCCTCCGGGAGGCTTTTCATCATTGTCAGCGACTTGGCAACAATACGCGAAACCGTCCCTCTCCATCCTGCATGAATGGCAGCAACAATATGTTGTCTGTTATCATATAGAAGGATAGGAATGCAATCGGCTGTCTTCACACAGAGGCACAAGCCTGGTCGTGAGGTAATCACAGCATCGGTATCCTCTGGTCTTCCAGAGTGCTCCACCCATACAACATGATCGGAATGTGTCTGACGTGGCAAAGCGAGATCTTCCATCTGAAGTCCCATTTCGCTCATCTCCTCATCCCGTCCGAGAGTGAAAGCCCTCAGCCACGAGGGAGTATGATAGACAATCCTATTCTGCATCCTCGTACTCAAAGTCTTCCAGCTCGTCTATATCTTCCAAAGCCTCCTCGTCAAGAATCTCGATTTCCTCATCTTCCCCTTCATCAGCCAATTCCTGCTGCAACCACTCCAAATCCTTGTTGCGATGCACCAGCGAATCTTGCTGACAAATCGCCTGCAGTTTGTTGCTTTCACAATTGAGAGCCTCCCACAGAAGATCCTTCAGTTGTACAATACCCTGCCCAGCCACAGCACTAATGAACACATGTGGCAAGTCATCAGGTAAATCAGCGGATAACATCTGTTTCAGTTCCTCATCGAGCAGGTCACTCTTGGTAATCGCCAGCACACGCTGCTTGTCGAGCATTTCAGGATTGAAAGTAGCCACCTCGTTGAGAAGCACCTCGTACTCATGTCGTATGTCATCTGTATCACCTGGCACCATGAAGAGTAGCAAGCTATTGCGCTCGATGTGGCGGAGGAAACGAAGGCCGAGACCTTTTCCCTCAGATGCCCCTTCGATGATTCCCGGTATATCGGCCATCACAAAGGATTGTCCGCCACGGTATTGCACAATACCCAGACTTGGTTCCATCGTAGTAAAAGGATATCCTGCAATCTTCGGACGTGCGCTGGACACAGCACTTAGCAAGGTACTCTTTCCTGCATTGGGAAAGCCCACGAGTCCTACATCAGCCAGAAGCTTTAGTTCCAAGATTACAGTCAGTTCGCGCATAGGATCGCCTGGCTGAGCATAGCGAGGTGCCTGGTTGGTAGAAGTACGGAAGTTCCAGTTTCCCAAACCTCCACGTCCACCCTTCAGCAACATCACCAACTGACCATCCTCGGTCACATCACAGATATACTCGCCCGTCTCGGCATTATATACCACCGTGCCACAGGGTACATCTATGTAGCGATCCTCGCCATCAGCCCCCGTACTACGCGATTGACCACCATTGCCTCCATGTCCGGCAAAGACGTGGCGTTCGTATCGTAAATGAAGCAGCGTCCAATAATTGTGATTTCCACGCAGATATACATGTCCTCCGCGCCCTCCGTCTCCTCCATCAGGTCCTCCGTTGGGCACGTATTTGGCACGATGCATGTGCATACTTCCGCGGCCGCCCTTGCCAGAGCGGCAGCAGATTTTCACATAATCTACGAAATTGGACTCTGCCACGTCAATTATTTTCTTCGATACACTTGTAGATGGCAGCTATCATCCCTTCCTTGGTGGGATGTTCCGTCCACTGGAACACGTTGCGCATTCCTTCCTTTTCAAACCATTCCGAGAGAGGAGCCGTCTGCGAGCGATACACATCAAAACGTTTCTTGATAGTCTCCTCGTTATCATCAGCACGTCCTTGTTCCTTTGCACGATTCAGCAAGCGAGCCATGAGCACATCCTCTGCCACTACCAGTTCGATCATAATGCCCATGTCATGACCACGTTGAGCCAACATGTTCTTCAAAGCCTCAGCCTGAGCGATAGTACGGGGGAAGCCATCGAAGATAACACCCTTGCCAGCAGGTTGCTCATCATACACCTTGGCCAAGATGTCCACCATCAGATTGTCGGGAATCAATTGACCCTGACTGATATAGCCCTGTGCAATCTTGCCCAATTCCGAGCCGTTCTTTATCTCGGCACGCAGCACATCACCTGTGCTGATGTGCCCCATGCCGTACTTCTCTACAATCAAATCGCTGTAAGTGCCCTTTCCTGATCCAGGTGCACCAAAAATAATTATATTTTTCATTTTACTATTGAGTATATATCCTTCAAATTTCGTCCGAAACCATCATAATCCAAGCCATAACCCACGATGAAGTCATTGGGTATGTCGAAACAACGATAACGAACATTCATCTCGACCTGAAGACATTCGGGTTTCAGCAAGAGAGCACAAATATCCACACTACTCGGATGTTTGCTTTTCAACATCTCAAGCATGTATGCCATTGTGTCACCCGTCTCTACGATATCCTCTACGATAATCACAGGACGTCCAGTCACATCAACGTTCAACCCAAGAATCTCGTTGACTTGCCCCGTCGAAGATACGCCTTCGTAGGAGGATAGTTTTACAAAACTGACTTCGCAAGGCAATGTCACCTCGCGCAACAGGTCGGCGGCAAAAACAAACGAACCATTCAATACAGCAAGAAACACAGGACATTGGCCGGAAAAATCCCTGTTAATCTCCTTTGCCACACGACATACTTGCTGTTTTATCTCACATTCAGGCATAGACATCCTGAACATCTTATCCTTCACTTGAATGGTCTGCATTCTACGTACTATTTACGGAAATTGGCCGTTTTGAGGCAAATTTGGCGCAAAGATACAAATAAATTATGAATTGCACGTACTAATTTTGAAAAAACGTATGATGCCCATTCCTATTATGAGACTTTTTTAGGGGGGCAACCTAATAGGATACACCTCCAAATTGAGCACCCAACTTTGTGAGCGCCCTAACACGAAGCAATTTGCCGATTTCGCTTGCGGCCAGTCAAGAAAGAAGGAGTCTCAGGCTTTTATGGCATCATAGAAACAACATACGGGTCTTTTCCCTCCATGTTTTCACGACCAGTGATGTAGTAGGCTTTCTTTTCTGTTAAGTCATATACAACCGACCACAGAGTTTGCGGAAAGGAATTTGGGCCAGCAGTTTCACCAGGTAGGATAGCTCTGCCACGATCAGGATCGTGCACCTGACTTAGAGCAAGCAAAATATCGAAAGCTTCCGACTTGCCCTTAATATCGTTTAGAGAATACGAACTCAGATAAGATTCGCGCCAAGTATCGTTAATTGGTTCTCTGAATGGTTCATATAAGAAGTTATTGGTAGCTATTTTTGATTCGATGACAATCTTTTGATAGCTTTTATCCTGTTGATTGTCACGTCCAGAATTAACGTATTCAACCACAACAGAACGGCCTGTTGCATCAGCGAGGAAGAAATGGTAATTTGATTGCCAAGTACCTCCATGAGCATAGAAATTATGAGAGTCGAAGATATCCAAAGCCTCATCGACATTAGTCGCATTATCCAATATCTCGCGCATAACAGCAGTCGTTGTCAGATTACTTTTTCCCTCAGCATATTGTTCGGCACCATAAGACATCACGACCAACACCGAAATGGCTACTCCATGATCATTCATTCCATCCATAACAGCTAAAGGTGCAGCCACATAAAATGAATTGTCACTTTTCCCATCATCAGGAGAACCAGAAGTGGCAGATTTGATAGCCATATTCATATTGAATGTACCAATCGTTCCTTTTGTTCGAGTAATTACATTGACAGGAGATTCATATACATAATCAAAATTCCTACAAAACAAATAGTGACCATCTTTTGTTTTTGCCAAAAATGATGAGCAACCGAAATCATGTTCCAAAGTCATTGTCCGACTTCGAGGAATGTTCAGCAAATATTGCTGTACGTAACCTAAAAGTTCATTATTTGATTTTACGCCTCCAGCAGCAATCATGGCATTCAAACCATAATCTGCCGTATAATTCATAAAATATAATTCGCCTTTTTCATCTACTCTTGTAAGAGTTTCCAACGTAGTATTTTGTTCGGCATTTTTTGTAAATGCTTTGGGATTTGTGTTGGGAACAATGGTAGGAAGTTCCTTGGCTACAAAATTGTCTTTATAAGGCTCCACAGAATCGTTGTTACACGAAAAACAGATTAAGGCGATCAAGCCTAAAAGCAAGGTTTTAATTTTCATATCATTTATTATTAACATCGCTGCAAATTTATATATTTTATTTACAATGAAAGAAGGAATGAACATAAAAAAAAGACATCTACCCCATAAAAACAACTCATGGGGAGGATTTTTAAACTAAATTGTGAATTTGAAATTTGAAAAATGGCGCTGATGGTCAAGATATGTAATCATGATGCTCATGTTTGTTCATTTCAACTCAAGTGAAATAGATAAAGTGAGTTTCGTCACGAGGGAACACAGTGTCTGCCCCCGATGCCCCCTCGTAGTGATACCGATATAAGTCCAATTCACCTCCAATTCAGGTCCAATTCAAGTCCAATTAAAATGAAGAAAAATTGGAGGTGAATTGGTGGTAGATTGAAGGTAATGTAATGTTACATCGGAGTCACATCGAAGGGGCAACGGAGTTAGTTCGTGAGGAGTGTATTTGGAAGGCAAAATCGGCCGAGATATTGGCATTTCTCTCGCTTATTCGTAACTCTGAGCTACGCTCTAAGTTACTCGCGCTTGGAAATGCTTAAATAAATTTGGCATTTCTCTCGCTTATTCGTAACTTTGCATTATGAAAAGACAAATTGACCTTTCCATGATGGCAAAGATTCTACGAGAACGGCCTTCGGATGCTCACAAGGGTGTGATGGGACATGCCTTGCTGGCTGTTGGCTCCTTTGGAATGGCGGGTTGTGCTTTTCTGGCAGCAGAAGCCTGTATGCGGAGCGGAGTAGGCAAATTGACAATCCATACTCCAGAATGCAACCGTGTCATTTTACAGACTTCACTACCCGAGGCAATACTTCATCTGCAGGAAAACGAGGCTTACCTGCATCAGGCACCGGAAGACCTTTCTCCTTATAGGGCAATCGGCATCGGGCCTGGCATTGGCCGGCAGTCCCTGCAAGTGATACAGGAATACATAGAAAACAGCATTATCCCCATCGTGATAGATGCTGACGCTCTACACATTCTGGCAGAAGAGCCTTCCCTGATGAGAACTTTAGGCGGACGTTCGGTCCTCACACCCCATTTAGGTGAGATGCAACATTTGGCACAAGCATTCTCCCTCACAGGAAACACATGGGAGGAAAAAGCATCCTCGCTTGCTTCGGAGTATGGACTAATCGTAATTCTGAAAGGTCACCCGTCTCAGATCTGCCTGCCAGACGGCTCCACACAAGCATGTCCACGTGGCAATGCCGGTATGGCTACTGCAGGAAGTGGTGATGTACTCACAGGCATTACCACAGGCCTTTTGGCTCAAGGATACTCTATCACAGAAGCTGCTCTACTGGGAGTATGGCTCCATGCCACAGCAGGCGATTTTGCAAAGGAGGAATTGGGAGAAGAAGCGCTATTAGCTCGCAACATCATCCGACACCTGCCTGAAGCCTTCCGTGAACTACACAGCAATAAACAAATTTTACAATGACTATGATACGCAAAACATTATTTGCCGCAGCCCTCACATTAAGTTCGCTCAGCATGACGGCACAGACGGAAGTCGAGCCGTTCGTACCAGGTAGCACGCTGGAAGGCATCTGCTATTACCTGCCCAAGACAGCTCTTCGTGTCACTATCACAGCACGAAAGGCCATCACCTACCCAGGTGACTTCTGTCAGTACGCCTTCCATTATATGAGACTGAAAGATGTCCCAGAAGACGTTTCCACACTATGGAATATCGAGAGTATCAAGATGGAGCCCTATGGTACTCCTGACAAGGAAAAAGCGTACAGCATCAAATTGAGATCCAAAACAGTAGCTCCTCTGGTAGGACTTAGCCGAGACGGCATCCTGCTCAGCATCAATACTGATGCGCAGGAAGAGACTCTGCCAGAACTTCCCAAAGGAGAAGCACCCACGCCACGTCTCAATCCACGTGAATTCATGACACAGGAGATTCTATCGGCAGGTAGCGAGCGAAAGATGGCAGAACTTTGCGCACAGGAGATATACGATATGCGGGAAAGCCGCAACGCCTTGGTACGAGGTGAAGCGGAAAACACGCCCAAGGATGGAGCACAGCTCAAACTGATGCTCGAACAATTGGATCAGCAGGCAACTGCTTTGGAATCCCTATTCAAGGGCAGCGAGCAAACCAGCACGGAGGTATTCTCCTTCTCCTTTGTCCCCAATCAGGAATGCGAACAGCAAATCCTCTTCAGATTCTCCCCCAAACTGGGTCTTGTTGACGAGGACGATTTGGCTGGTGCTCCTGTATTCGTAAGCGTGAAGAACATGGAGAGTCTGCCTGCAGCACAACCCAACGAACAAACAGACAAGAAGAAGGAAAAGATGGAAAAGGGAGTCTATTACAACGTACCCTCCCAAACAAAAATCACCATCTTCACCCCCGAGAAAGAATATGCCACACTCGAAACCCCCATGGGACAATTCGGAACTGTGGAAATTCTCTCGTCCCTCCTCTTTGACAAGAAGACGACCACCCAAGTCACCTTCTTCCAAAGTACGGGAGGTGCAAAGGACATAATGGAATAATATTGTAACATCACATTTTATCTTACTACAATGAACAAAACCTTGTTGATGGCTGTAGCATGCATGATGTGTGCAGGCCAAATGAATGCTCAGGAAAAGAAATATCCCGAGCCTGCTCAAATGAGTCCCGAAATGACTGAGTTCTGGACGCCCCAACGCAAAGTAGTCACACCAGGTGATATCAAGACAAATACAGCACCCAGTGACGCCATTGTCCTCTTTGACGGAAAAGACCTTTCTGCATGGACCAACGATAATGGTTCCGGCGATGCTCCCTGGACAGTAAAGGGCGGTGTGATAACCGTAAAACCAGGTTCAGGCTCCATTGTCACCAAACAGAAGTTCAAGAACTTCCAACTGCACATCGAATGGAGTGTTCCCAAGGGAATGGAAGGCGAAAGCCAAGGTCGTGGTAACAGTGGCGTATTCCTGCAGGACAAATACGAGGTGCAAATCCTTGACTGCTACAAGAACGAGACCTACATCAATGGTATGACGGGAAGTATCTACAAGCAGACTCCTCCACTGGTCAACGCTATGCGTCCTCAGGGCGAATGGAACGTGTATGACATCATCTTCACAGCCCCCATCTTCAAGGAGGATGGCACTTTCCTGTATCGTCCCTTCGTAACTGTTATCCAGAATGGTATCGTACTCCAGAATCACACAGAGATCCTCGGAACTACAGAATACATAGGTCATCCTCAAGTCACTCCTCACGAGGAAGGTCCTATCCGTCTGCAAGACCACGGAAACCCCATCCAATTCCGCAACATTTGGATTCGCCCCATGTAAGGAAACGCATCAATACCAAAATATTTGCCCCCGCCTAACTTAATAGATGGGGGCTTTTTTTTATTCAATCACGCTTTTTCCCTGCCGAAATAGAAACATAGCCAGCAACAGCAACAACCATGCTACAGGAACAGACAGAGAGAGGAGTAGGAAGAACTTGTAATACCCAAAGACATGAATAAGCCAACCGCTGATAGCCATAGGCAGCCACAGGCAGCCGATAATCGCAGGACGACGTAAAAGGGTTGTTGCATCACGACGATTCTCTGTCCATATCGAGGCATCAGATATCACACGATATACATTGAGCCCTATTCCAGCCAAGAAATGAGAAATGGAAATAAATACGACCAACCACAAAAGTTCTGATGGCGGATTAGATGACATCACCAAATAAACACAAGGACATCCCCCCAAAGAAAGACAAGTAAGAGGTAGGGACAAAAACTTTGGCTGATGGAATACCAACCACCGCCCCACTGCCGCACCTAAGCCGAAAGCTATAACACCTACAGTCCCCACAAGAAGCCCTATTTCTTGGATGGTACGACCCAAGCCACCCATCTCCTCACTATCCATAATATATAATAGGTGTGAAAAGAACAAAAAGCCAAGTGGCATCAGCAGAAAGAACAAGGACACGAGAGATACCCAGGTACGAGTTTGAGGGATTGTCTTTTTCGACTCTACTGTTTCCTTTTCGTCAGAAGAAGAGGAAGGCAAGACAACAATCTGATACAACACAACCGTCAAGAACAAACCAGCCAAGCAATAGCATCCCATAGACCATGCCGGACGAATCTGTCGGAAAAACACTTGAAGTCCACCTACCAAGATGATAAGTCCACCATAGGTCAGCACATCTGCCAAAGAAGCTGAGAACATTTTCGGAAATCGGAAGTAGTATTGATGCACCTCGTCTAACTCACGCTGGAAATATAGTCGCGAAACCGCTTCGTGAATTACGCATAATACACTGACAGACATCAAAGAAGCCAACAACCATCCCAAGGAAATGGAAAACGAGAAAGCGACTGCTACAAGGGACAGAAACAATAGAAATTCCGTCCCATATAGAAGTTCCCTGAAATGTCCGAACCTGCGTATGCGAGCCTCTAAAAACGGCCTACTGATCCATGGCAGGAAGAACAGAGAGGAAAAAAAGGTAGCACGAACAGGCGAAATGCCAATCTGCAGAAACATGAGCATGGATACACACAATACCGTCAGAGAAGGAATCTCCTGTACGACAGCCAAAGTAGGTACCCAGCTCCAAGGATTCTTCATCAGTATGAACGTGCTATCAAGACACGGGCAACTGACGGTTTACCAGAGACCATATCTATACCAGGTGTCTGCTCAACGCCAAATGGCACACAACGTATTGTCGCCTGAGTTTCCTCCTTGATGCGAGCTTCCGTTTCTGCGGTACCATCCCAATGACAAAGGAAGAATCCTCCATCTTTCACGCGCTCCTTGAACTCCTCGTAATTCTCACACTCGTAGATATGAGCATCGCGGTACTCTTTTGCCTTGCGGAAAATATTCTCCTGAATATCATCCAACAGATTCTTCACATACTCGGCTATTCCTTCGAGAGAACGGCTTTCCTTCTCCAACGTATCACGACGCATCACCTCTACAGTTCCGTTTTCGAGATCGCGTGCGCCTAATACAAGACGTACAGGAACACCCTTCAGTTCATAATCTGCAAACTTGAAACCAGGACGCTTATTATCAGCATTGTCGTATTTTACACTGATGCCAAAACCGTTCAATTGTTCCACGATAGGAGCTATTGCTGCATCTACCTGATCCAATTGTTCCTGGTTCTTGTAGATAGGCACAATGACTACCTGTATGGGTGCTAAGGCGGGTGGAAGTACCAAACCATTGTCATCACTATGCGTCATGATGAGAGCACCCATCAGACGAGTACTCACGCCCCAACTGGTAGCCCATGCGTACTCCGGCTTGTTTTCCTTGTTCAGGAACTGAACTTCAAATGCCTTTCCGAAATTCTGACCCAGGAAATGGCTTGTACCACTTTGCAGAGCCTTACCATCCTGCATCATAGCTTCTATCGTATAGGTATCCAAAGCACCGGCGAAGCGCTCCGTCTCACTCTTTACCCCTTGAACTACGGGTACAGCCATGTATTTTTCGGCAAAGTCGGCATATACCTTCAGCATTTGCTGAGCGCGATTCTCAGCCTCCTCGCGTGTAGCATGAGCCGTATGCCCCTCCTGCCACAGGAATTCGCTGGTACGCAAGAAAAGACGGGTACGCATCTCCCAGCGCATCACATTACACCACTGGTTGACGAGCAGAGGCAGGTCACGGTAGGAATGAATCCAATTCTTGAAAGTATTCCAAATGATAGTCTCACTGGTAGGGCGGATAATGAGTTCCTCGTCCAGACGTGCTGTAGGATCGACAACTACTCCATCGTGTGTTTCATTTGTCTTCAGACGATAATGCGTAACGACAGCACATTCCTTGGCAAACCCCTCCACATGTTCAGCCTCACGGGAGAGGAAACTCTTGGGAATCAACAAGGGGAAATAGGCATTTTGCACCCCTGTCTCCTTGAATTTATCATCCAGCACACGTTGCATCTTTTCCCAGATAGCATATCCGTATGGCTTGATTACCATACACCCGCGTACATCTGCCTGTTCTGCCAAGTCAGCCTTTACGACCAACTCGTTATACCATTTCGAGTAATCCTCACTTCGTTTTGTGAGAAAATCCAATTCTTTAGCCATTTTTCTTAAATTATTTCAAATTTTGTGCAAAAATACAAAAAAAACGAGTAATAGTGATGTGTGTGAGAGATTTTGTATACCTTTGCAGTAGAATATTAAACAATTTCATGTAAAGATTTAAAATTATCAGACGTATGAAAGGATTAAAAAGTATTGCAAGTGCGTTATGTGTCGCACTATTGCTGAGTGGATGTTCCAGTTGGTCAAACAAGACTAAGGGTGCTTTGATCGGTGGTGCAGGTGGTGGTGCCGTAGGTGCTGGTTTGGGTGCCGCTATTGGTGCGTTGGCCAATGGTAGCAAGGGTGCCAAGATAGGCGCCGCTATCGGTGCTGGTGTAGGCGTTGCAGGTGGAACTACTGCTGGTGCGCTTATCGGTAAGAAGATGGACAAGGCAAAGGCCGCTGCAGCTGCTGCTTTGCAAGAGGAAGCTGTCGTAGAGACCACGACCGACGCAAATGGTTTGGAGGCTGTCAAGATCACCTTGGACAACGGTATCTTGTTTGCTGTCGGCAAATACAATCTGCAACCTTCAGCTCAGGCTTCTTTGCAGAAATTTGCTTCGGAGGTAATCAATATCTATACCGATTGTGATGTTGCCATCTGCGGTTATGCAAGTAGTGATGGTTCTGATGCTACAAACCTGACTTTGAGCCAGAATCGTGCCAACTCAGTGAAGTCTTACCTCACTGGTACCTGCCGTGTAAACCCGACCCAGATTGCAAGTACTATCGGATATGGCGAAGACCCCAACTATCTGATTTACGATGCTAATGGCAAAGAGGATCAAGCAGCCAGCCGCCGTGTAGAGATTTATCTTTATGCCAGCAAGGCTATGATTGAGTCAGCCAACGCAGGAACACTTCAATAAGATTATTCTTGAAAGTTCTCAAGAAAATACAAAAAGTAATGCAATGGATTGTGCTCCTGTTTTTTGGGAGCACAATCTTTTTTGTACTGCTATACAAGTGGTGTCCGGTATATGTGACTCCACTGATGGCAATACGTTGTTGCCAACAAATGGGGAGGGGAGAGAAAATCAGGCTGAAACATCATTGGGTTCCCATGGACTCTATGTCCATTTATCTGCCTGTCGCAGTTATGGCCAGCGAGGACCAACGCTATCTGGAACATAATGGCTTTGACATGAAAGCCATCGAAAAAGCAATGCGGGAGCGCCAGAGTGGAAAGAGAAAAAGGGGAGGAAGTTCCATCAGCCAACAGACGGCAAAGAATGTATTCCTATGGCCGACTTCCAGTTGGATACGCAAGGGATTTGAGGCCTATTTCACTTGCTTGATAGAAATGACATGGGGGAAACGACGTATCATGGAAGTGTATCTCAATTCCATCGAAATGGGAGACGGAATCTATGGGGCAGAGGCTATCGCCCAACAACATTTTTTCACGACAGCACGCGAACTGACACGTCCCAATTGTGCCTTGATAGCCGCCACCCTTCCCAACCCACTAAAGTTCAATAGTCAGAAACCATCGCGTTACGTATTGAAAAGACAGACCGAAATCATGATCCAAATGAAGCACATTGACGTGTTTCCAAATGAAAAGGAGGAAGAATAACACCCCCATTTTGCTATGTGGAGATAGCAATTTACACAAAAAATTTGCAAGTTGAGCAAAAAAAGACTACCTTTGCACGCAAATTTTACATTTAAGGTATGTTTGATTCTTTCTTTCGCACACACCAATACTTGGTAGAACACATAGATGCCCCGATACGGCGTGTTTTAATGGACGAAATCAATTGGCGAGATAGGCTGATTGGCATTTTGGGAAGCCGTGGTGTAGGAAAGACTACCTTCCTTCTTCAATACATCAAGGAGAGTTTTGGTTCTCGGGACAAGCGTTGTTTGTATATCAATATGAACAACTTCTACTTCCAGGGGAAATCACTTTTTGAATTCGCCACAGAATTCGCGAAGATAGGAGGTACAATCCTGGTAATAGACCAACTGTTCAAGGATCCTGACTGGAGCAAAGACCTACGGATGATATACGACCGTTGTCCTCGTATCAAAGTGGTATTTGCAGGCAGTAGCGTCATGCAGCTGGGGAGTGAGAATCCCGACCTGAATGGCATCTGTGCCTCCTACAATCTAAGAGGCTTTTCCTTCCGTGAATTCCTGAATCTCCAGACAGGACTGAATCTACGTCCATACGCAATCAGAGAGATTCAGAACCGCCACGAGCGCATTTCAGACGAAGTGTTGCCTCTGGTTAATCCCATGGACTATTTTCCAGCATATCTGCACCACGGATACTACCCCTTCTTCTATGAAAAATGCAATTTCATGGAGAGTCTCCTGAAGACCATCAATATGATGATAGAAGTGGACATTCCCATGGTAAAGGAGATAGAACTGAAATATCTGAATAAGATAAAGAAACTGATGTATCTCCTTGCCACAAGCGGCTCTGGTGCGCCCAACGTGAGCCAGTTGGCTCAAGACATGCTTACCAGCCGTGCCACGGTGATGAGTTACATCAAGTGCCTGAGCGACTCCCGCCTGGTAAGTATGGTGTACCGCAATAGCGAAGAGTACCCCAAGAAGCCAGCCCGTCTGCTTATGCACAACACGAACCTGATGTACGCAATGACGCCCACTAATATCGACCATCAGACCTTGTTGGAAACATTCTTCCACAATGCGATAAGTGGGCAATACGATATTTATACAGGAGACCGTAGCAGCACATTCCTTGTGGACAGCAACCAGCGTTTCCGCATCTGCATGGAAGAACCCAAGAGACGCAGCACAGATGTGATTTATGCACGTTCGGGCATCCTCAAGGGTCATGAGCTGGAGATTCCCATTTGGATGTACGGATTCCTGTACTAATCATTGAATTTGAATATTAACTAAATAAAAAAGGTTTTAGAGAACGCAATTATGGCAAAAGAAAGAAAATTTGTGACATGGGATGGCAACACCTGCGCAGGACATGTAGCATACATGTTCAGCGAAGTGGCTGCAATCTATCCCATCACACCCTCATCCCCTATGGCAGAGCACGTGGATGAGTGGGCCGCACAAGGTCGCAAGAATTTGTTTGGCGACACAGTAATGGTACAAGAGATGCAATCAGAGGCTGGTGCTGCGGGAGCAGTTCATGGTTCTCTCCAGGCTGGTGCCCTTACCACGACATTTACCGCTTCACAGGGACTTCTGTTGATGATCCCCAATATGTACAAGATTGCTGGCGAGTTGCTCCCCAGCGTATTCCATGTATCAGCTCGTACGGTAGCTTCTCACTCTTTGTGTATCTTTGGTGATCACAGCGACGTTCTGGCATGTCGTCAGACTGGTTTTGCCATGTTGGCCGAAGGTTCTGTACAGGAAGTGATGGATCTGAGCGCTGTTGCTCATTTGGCTGCTATCGAAGGTAGAGTTCCCTTCATCAATTTCTTTGATGGTTTCCGCACCTCTCACGAATATCAGAAGGTAGAACTTCTGGAAGACGATGACGTAAAGGACCTGGTGGATATGAAAGCCATCAGCGAGTTCCGCAGCCGCGCACTCACTCCCGAGCATCCCCAGGCAAAGGGTATGGCAGAGAATCCCGAGACATTCTTCGCACACCGTGAATCCTGCAACCGCTATTATGATGCCCTTCCCGCCATCGTGGAAAAATACATGACAGCTATCAGCGAGCGTACCGGACGTGAATACAAATTATTCTCATACTATGGTGCTGAGGATGCAGAACAGGTAATTATCCTGATGGGCTCAGCTACCGAAGCAGCACGTGAAGCCATCGACTATGCCAATGCCAATGGCAAGAAATATGGTATGGTGAGCGTTCACTTGTATCGTCCATTCAGCGTGAAGCATTTGTTGGCTGCAGTGCCCAAGACTTGCAAGCGCATTGCTGTTCTGGATCGCACGAAGGAGCCTGGATCTAACGGTGAGCCTCTGTTGCTCGACGTAAAGGACGCTTTCTATGGAGTAGCTGGCGCACCCGCTATTGTAGGTGGCCGTTATGGTATTGGTTCTAACGACACCACACCTACCATGATTCTCGGTGTATATGAGAATCTGGAATTGCCTCAGCCCAAAGACCACTTCACCGTAGGCATCGTGGACGACCTCACCTTCACCTCTCTGCCTCAGAAGGAAGAGATGGCACTGGGTGGCAAAGGTATCTTCGAGGCTAAGTTCTTCGGTTTGGGTGCAGATGGTACAGTAGGTGCCAACAAGAACAGCGTAAAGATTATCGGTGACAACACCGACAAATACTGCCAGGCATATTTCTCATACGATAGCAAGAAGAGTGGTGGTTTCACCTGCTCTCACCTGCGTTTTGGCGACACGCCCATCCGTAGCACTTATCAGATCAAGACTCCCAACTTCGTAGCATGTCACGTTCAGGCATATCTGCGTATGTACGATGTCTTGAGAGGTCTTCAGAAAGGTGGCACGTTCCTGCTGAACACCATCTTCGAGGGTGAAGAGCTCGTCAACTTCCTCCCCAACGCTATCAAGCGCTATTTTGCACAGAACGATATCACCGTATATTATATCAATGCTACAAAGATTGCTCAGGAGATTGGTTTGGGCAACCGTACCAATACCATTCTGCAGTCTGCATTCTTCCGTATCACAGAGGTTATCCCTGTAGAGTTGGCTGTAGAGCAGATGAAGAAAGCCATCGTCAAGAGTTACGGCAAGAAGGGTCAGGATGTCGTTGACAAGAACTTCGCTGCTGTGGATCGTGGTTCAGAATACCAGAAGTTGGCTATTGATGCTGCATGGGCACAATTGGCCGACGAGGAAGTTGCTGCCAGCGAGGAACCAGAATTCATTCAGAAATTGGTACGCGTCATCAACGCACAGAATGGCGATTTGCTGCCCGTAAGTGCCTACAAGGGCATCGAGGACGGTACATGGGAACAAGGTACTTCTGCCTACGAGAAGCGTGGTGTAGCAGGTTTTGTCCCCGTATGGAGTGCCGACAACTGTATCCAGTGCAACAAGTGTGCTTTCGTTTGTCCTCACGCTTGCATCCGTCCCTTCGTCTTGGATGCTGAGGAGAAGGCTAACTTCCAGGGCAAGTCTCTGGAGATGAAGGCTCCTGCTGCCATGAAGGGTATGAACTTTGTGATGCAGGTTAGCGTAAAGGATTGTTTGGGCTGCGGCAACTGTGCCGATGTTTGTCCTGGCAATCCAAAGTTGGGCAAGGCCTTGACCATGGTAGCATACGATGACTCATCAGAGATGGCTGCCCAGGAAGCTGCCAACTGGAGCTATTGCGTGAAGAATGTCAAGAGCAAGCAGGATTTGGTGGACATCAAGCAGAGCCCCAAGAACAGCCAGTTTGCAACTCCTCTCTTTGAGTTCAGCGGTGCTTGCTCGGGTTGTGGTGAAACTCCCTACGTAAAACTCATCAGCCAGTTGTTCGGTGATCGTCAGATGGTAGCTAATGCTACTGGTTGCTCCAGCATCTATTCTGGTTCTATTCCTTCCACTCCCTATACCACCAACGAAAAGGGACAGGGTCCAGCTTGGGCAAACTCCTTGTTCGAGGATTTCTGCGAATTCGGTATGGGTATGGTTCTGGCCAACAAGAAGATGAAGAAGCGTATCACCATGCTCCTCCAGGAAATGATTGCATCAGACAAGACCTCCGAAGGTTACAAGGCTGCCGCACAACAGTGGATTGACAACCAGAATGATGCAGAAGGTTCCAAGGCTGCCGCAGAGGCCCTCAAGCCCTTCATCGAAGAAGGTGCTGCAAAGGGTTGCAGCGCATGTACTCAGTTGAAGGAACTCTCTCACTACCTGGTAAAGCGCAGCCAGTGGATTATCGGTGGTGATGGTGCTTCATACGATATCGGTTATGGTGGTCTCGACCATGTAATTGGCAGTGGCGAGGATGTGAACATCTTCGTAATTGACACCGAGGTTTACTCCAACACAGGTGGTCAGGCCAGCAAGGCTACTCCTATCGGTGCTATTGCACAGTTTGCGGCCAATGGCAAGCGCGTAGGCAAGAAGGACCTGGGCTTGATGCAGGCTACCTATGGCAATGTATATGTAGCTCAAGTAGCTATGGGCGCTGACCAGAGCCAGTGCCTGAAAGCCTTCCGCGAGGCAGAGGCTTGGCATGGTCCTTCACTGATTATCGGCTACGCTCCCTGTATCAATCATGGTCTGAAGGCCAAAGGTGGCATGGGCAAGAGCCAGGCTGAGGAAGCCAAGGCTGTAGAATGTGGTTACTGGCAGTTGTGGCGCAACAATCCTGCTCTGGCAGAAGAGGGCAAGAACCCCTTCCAGCTCGACAGCAAGGAGCCTCAGTGGGATAAGTTCCAGGAATTCCTCGAGGGTGAGGTTCGCTTCCTCTCTCTGAAGAAGGCCGCTCCCCAGGAGGCACAGGAATTGTACGATGCATGTAAGGAAGCAGCCAAGCGCCGCTATCAGACTTACATCCGCAAGACGCAGGAAGATTGGTCTCTTCCCCAGGAATAATTGACAATACGACTCAGCCCTCTCCTCATACACAGGAGGGGGCTGTGTCTTTTTTGCCCGTCATAGCCCGGCTGAAATGCCTCCTCATACCATTCATCATAGCTATCCATACCAATCTGGTGGAGGACACGATGACACAAGGGAGCGGATATGATACGGGCTATCTCTTGGTAGGCAGAATCCTGTGGCTGGCCAATCCGTTGTTCTATGCCCTGTCTGGTTACTTGTTTTTCCATCATGGCAAAGTTCACGATTATCCGTCCAAGCTCCGCAGGCGATTCCACACCTACCTGATACCTTATCTGGCATGGAATACGATATACCTGCTTTTCTTCCTTCTTGCAACCTGGTCTTTCCCTGCACTGATGGGAGAACAAGGCATTCGGTGGAATGAAATTACCCCAGGGTTCTTATGGAAAGTATATGTCTGTTACTACGGAGAGGGTCTTGAATCCACGCCCTTGGACGGTCCGCTCTGGTTCTTGCGCAACCTGATATTGATTACTGTCCTCAGTCCTCTGCTTAGGTATCTCCTGAGCCTTCACCGTCTGTCCCTGCTTCCTTTGTTGTGCATACCCTTCCTACCTATTGGGACAGAAGCCATCACCACTCTCACCTATTATGGTTTGGGGGCATACATAGCCCTGTGGAATATCGATTTCATTGACATCAGCCGACGTTTTTCCCTTCCTTGCACCATTCTGTTCATCTTCCTGTCCGTTTGGCTGGTATTGGGCAACCCGCCCTTGCGCATAGGATTGGACACTTTATCGGTACTCTGCGGTATGGTGATGCTGACGTCCTTCTGTTCGTGCGTCCAGTTCCGCTTTTCAACCTTCTACCAAACCCTGTTCTTCATTTATGCCAGCCACGGCATCATAGCCCGACTACTCACCAAGGTTGCGGCCTCATGGTTGTTGGCACACAGCATTTCCCCTGCATGGTATGGTCTCATTCACGTAGGCAACCTCTTTGTTACCCTCGCAATCACCTACTCTCTCTCTTGCGCAGTACGTCGTCTTGCTCCTCGGACATCCCCTTGGTTGGGACTGCAAAGATGAGAAATGCGGAAGAAGTATCTTTCCTACGGCTTCAGGTCTATCACTACCCCATTGTCTCTTGGTTCCACCACCATCTGTCCGTCTTCCCCGATATTCAGGCGAGCCACTTGCAGAGAAGAACGACGGATGGAATAGGGTTGAATACCATTTTCATCCACTGGCGACTCACTATGCTTGGTACGTCCGGGATGCGTGAAGTAGAAGATGTAAGCCTGCCCATCTGCGCTCACCACCACATCTCCATGTGCGCCAGAGGGTGTGTCATCTGGTCTGGTGCTGGGAGTGTCCAGAATACGTTTCTCCTGGCGTGTCCAATGTGTGTAGTCCGTAGAGGAATAGACACCCATTCCAGCCCACTCGTCCACTACCAGCCAGTAGCGATCCTTGTATCGGAATGCCTTTGCCCCCTCATGAGCATATTCGCTGGCCGCGGGCTTCTCGGCACCTGTCCAATGGACTAAATCTTTTGAATCAGCATAACAGGAAGTAGCTTGGTATTTGTACCACATGCGCCAGGTACCGTCGGGGAGTTGCATGAGGGTGGGGTCAATGACGTTGTCCTGGGGCAGTTTCACCGTTCCTTTGCATTTCCAGTTCCACATATCCTTGGAGGTATAGTGCATCAATCTCGCTCTCTCGCCAAATTGGGTACGTACACCACGGATATACACGACAAACAGATGATAGGTGCCATTCTGGTAGATACAATCGGGTGCCCAAAACGTATTCTCGCCTTCCTCGAATTCCAAATCCAGCGTCCCGCGATACGTCCACGAACGTCCATTGTCCTCGCTGCTGGCTATGCCGATACGATTACCGAAGCAATAAGCCACACCCGGTGCATCACAGTTGGCTCTACGCTGTGTGTAGAGTATCCACCACGCCTTCTCCTTGCGGTTGTAAACAACACAGGGGTCGGCAGCTCCATCCGTGATAGGATCTCGGAACAATGGCGCATCAGCAATTTGCGCCTTTACATCAATTGCCAGAGAGGCAAACAGCCATGACATGACACACAACAATCGGACTGGTTTCATCATACTCACTGATTTTGAATTTTCTTTCTTTTGTTTGCAAATTTACACAAAAATTATTGATTCCTCAAAAAACTGGAAAACAAACGCCCCGACCTCCACGAAATCATCCGATTTCCTCGGTAATCCTTCGATAGCCTTTCGTAATTTCCGCGTCCGGAAATCATCGTAGGGAGAGGGGGAGGAAGCCGTACGGGGCATCTTGCTATTCAATTATACGCCGAATGCCCGAAAATCGGGTTTACCGTATATTTACCGCATATTTACTCTACCAGATATATTTAGCTGAATATCACCATTTTAACTATGCATAAAATACATGCATTTTTCTCCAGACAGCACAAGGATACGCCGATTTACTCATCTGAGAAGGGGAGAGCAATTTCAATAATTTCAATAATTTCAGTAAAAAAAGAGCACACACATCCATACACCCCGAAAAGTGAGAATGAAATTCTATTATATA
>DCHV01000039.1:258-6062 GCA_002314945.1 Prevotellaceae bacterium UBA1743 | reverse complement strand
TATATTTATATATATATATAATAGATCCTATTTCTACACATTCAGAGGCATGAATATATGCATGTCCATTTTTTTATGAAATTATTGAAATTATTGAAATGCAAAAATCACAAAACTATGATTTACTGATATATAACACAATTACCACCAATCATTCGGCGACATGGAATTTCAATAACGTGCCCTCCAAGAACACAATGTCTCCCCCTGAATGAGGAGGGCAAAATTTCAATAATTTCAATAATTTCACCCAAAAAAGGACACGCACATAGCCTCAATACACCATCGAATAAGAACAAACAAACAAAGGCGCACCACCTCTACAGATGATGCGCCAATGTATATTTGAGGAATATCAGCAAATATTCCTTATTTCATCGCATAGTGGAAACCGTCTATCTTGTCCCAGTCTCCACGGGTGAAATCGGGTACCTTTACAGGCATGGAACCATTCTCCAGAGAGATACGGCTGAGTTCCTGTACACTGCTCCATTCGGCACAGTCATAGACATCCTCGTCAAGAGGAAGGCCATTACGCAGGCAATATACCAAACGGTAATCCATCAGGAAGTCCATACCACCATGACCACCTACTTCACGTGCCTTAGCCTCGATGTCCTTCACGAATTCGGGACGGTAAGCCTGCAGCAGGGAATCTTTCACTCCAGCTGCTAATTCGTCATGTCCATTCATAGACTTTACGGTAAGCTGCTCGATAGGATACTTGTTGGCAAAACCGTCCGTACCAGTCAACTGGTGCATACGGGAGTAAGGACGGGGTGCATACACGTTGTGCTGCACTTCGATTACCTTTCTCTTGGCTGTCTGAATCAAGCTGATTGTATGATCACCGTCGGCACATACGGTCGTGTCTCTCAGTTCCTTGGCTACCTTGAGGCCATTGTATGAAGGAGTATCCATTGCCACCAGATAATCCATTTTGTCACCACGATGTATATTCAGTACCTGACAGATGGGGCCAAGGCCATGGGTGGGATAGTTGTCACCACGGTTGGCTATGTTGTAATCAAGACGCCAGGGCTCACTGTAGCTCCAGTCTTCAGCCAGATAATGGATGTAGGCGCCCTCTACATGATATACTTCGCCAAAGAGGCCTTGCTGTGCCATATTGAGGGTGGACATCTCGAAGAAATCATAGCAGCAGTTCTCCAGGATAGTACAATGACAACGACTCTTTTCACTTGCATTCACCAATCGCCAGCATTCGTCGATAGTCATAGCTGAGGGAACCTCGATGGCTGCATGATGGCCGTTCTCCATCGCACAAACTGCGATATTGGTGTGGTCGAGCCAGTCTGTGGCAATATAAACCAAATCCACATCCTCGCGCTGACAGAGTTCCTTGTAAGCCTCGTCGCCTACATATTCGTCGGCAGCAGGCCATCCCTTGTCGGTAAGCATCTTGTTGGTCAAATCCACACGTTCCTGCTTTGCGTCACACAATGCCACAATCTTGACACCTTCGATATTGGTGTAGCGATCTACTGCCCAATAACCTCTACCGCCAATTCCCACGAAAGCAACATGAACGGTGTCGAGTGGTGCACAGGTCATGCCTAATGCGCTCTCCTGTCCAGGCTCACGTTCGGGAGTATCCAGAACAATCATACCATCCTCAATATGAGCAGGTACGGAGGATACAATCTCCTTTTCTTTGGTGCAGGATACCATAGCCATCAGACATACGGCGACGCACCCCATGAACAAATGTTTCATAATTGATATGTATTATTGATAAAACAAAAACCTCCTCTGGTGAACACAGATATCCATCAGGGGAGGCTATTCTATTTCTGTAATTCTATGAAAAAAAATTACAACTTGTTGTCTGAACCCAGCACATCCACAATCTTGTGCATGTACATCTTCTTCATATTCTCACGAGCGGGCTTCAGATACTGACGAGGATCGAAATGACCGGGGTTCTCGTCAAAGTGCTTGCGGATAGCAGCAGTCATTGCCAAACGGCTATCAGAGTCGATGTTGATCTTGCAAACAGCGCTCTTGCTTGCCTCACGCAACTGCTCCTCGGGAATACCTACAGCATCGGGCAACTTACCACCATGTGCATTGATGGTATCAACCTCGTCCTGAGGTACGGAAGAAGAACCATGCAGTACGATGGGGAAGCCAGGCAGCTTCTCCTCGATCTGGTGCAGGATATCGAATGCCAATGGAGGAGGAACCAGTTTGCCTGTCTTGGGGTCACGTGTGCACTGCTCGGGAGTGAACTTGTAAGCGCCATGGCTTGTACCGATAGAGATAGCCAAAGAATCGCAACCTGAACGGGTAGAGAAATCAATTACTTCCTCGGGCTTGGTATAATGGCTTACCTCAGAGGCAACCTCGTCCTCTACACCTGCCAATACGCCCAACTCAGCCTCTACGGTAACGTCATGTTGGTGAGCATATTCTACGACCTTCTTGGTCAGGGCAATATTCTCCTCGTAGGGCAGAGAAGAACCATCAATCATCACACTGGAGAAACCATTGTCGATACAATCCTTGCACAGTTCGAAGCTGTCACCATGATCGAGATGGAGTACAATCTGAGGAGCCTCACAGCCGAGTTCCTTGGCATACTCTACAGCACCCTGTGCCATATAGCGCAAGATAGTACCGTTGGCATAGTTGCGTGCACCCTTGCTCACCTGCATAATCACGGGAGACTTTGTCTCTACTGCAGCCTGTACGATTGCCTGCATCTGCTCCAACGTGTTGAAGTTGAAAGCGGGAATAGCATAGCCGCCAGCTACTGCCTTGGCAAACATTTCACGGGTGTTTACCAAACCCAATTCCTTGTAACTTGTCATAATAATACGATTGTTTTTTAAAAGAATATTTGTGTTTTCTATTTCCGCGTGCAAAGTTAGCATATTTTCATGAATTTTTGTCCACGAATTGCAATATATTTTTTCCCATTCATTCTGTCGTATGCCAAAATTGCACGAGAGAAACAGACAGAACAGAAAAAAGCAACTTTTTTCAGGGAAACCCTTGGAGGATAAGATAAAAAGGCCTACCTTTGCACGCTGAAAAGTATAAAGCCGAACCATTACACATATAGTTACCAGCTATATCAATATACAAACAAGAATAAAAACAAAAAAGAAAAAGATATGAAACAAGGTATTCATCCCGAGAACTATCGTCCTGTAGTCTTCAAGGACATGAGCAATGGCGATATGTTCCTAAGCCGTTCCACTTGCAAGGCAAGTGAGACCATCGAATTCGAAGGCGAGACTTATCCCGTTGTAAAGTTGGAAATCTCCAGCAGTTCTCATCCCTTCTATACGGGTAAGAGCAAGTTGGTGGACACTGCAGGTCGCGTGGACAAGTTCATGAGCCGTTACGCAAGAACAAAGAAATAAGTTCAAGCAGAAAGATACACACAACAACAAAAAAGGTGGATATGTTTCTCACATATCCACCTTTATTTGTTTTGGTATCATTCCTGTTTGAACGCCCCATCCCACACATACGTCAACGGACGAATGAGTTGCGTTGCCACTTTCCTTTCCCGCTTGGGCAATTCGGATATCTGCAATGTATAGGTAAACTTTTTCCCTTGTGGCTCCACCGTAACGCCTATCAGCGGAAGGCCCTCCAGCATTCGCCTTACAGACTCAGCATCAAGTTTCAGACTGTCTGGTACATCTTGCATGAAATCATCCACTGTGGGAGATGGAGCAGTCATTTCAATTTTCGCCCAGTGTTCGTTATAAAAGTCCGCACGACTATCCTCTGCAGGCCCCTTGCAGGTGGAAATCATACAAATCACGCTATCATTCAGCAGTAGCAGTTCTACCCTGCCCTTTGGACTCATCTCCATCATCAGGTAGTCTTCTGTCAGCACCTTCATTTCCGAATTCTGATCAAGAAGATTCTTCACACGAGCGGCAATGTTATTCTCCATAAAATCGATACAATCCAACCGATTATTCTTACTCAATAAAGGAAACAGGCTGTCGGGGGCTGACACAAACAAGTCACGCATTCTAACTTGGGCGGAGAGCCCTAATGAAAAACTCGCTGCAACTGCGAGTAAACTAAATTTATATATTCTTCTCATAGATTCGAACCAATAAACAAGAAAATCATTCCCAACAGGACCAAGGCCAAATCAACGGCTTTTCCACGCAGATTATGCTCGTGAAACACATATCCCCCTACAAAGAAACTCACAAGGACACTACTCCTCCTGACCATACTCACCACACTTACAAGGGCATCGTCCATACTCAGGGCATAGAAGTACACAAAATCGGCTGCACTAAGGAAGAGACTGACAAGTATGATGCACCAATCCCAATGGAACTTTCCATGAAGTCCACGCAAATGCAGAAAAAGGACCACCATCATCATGCCACACTGGTAAAAGTTGTAATAACTCTGAACCAGCATCCTATCCAATCCTGCGCCTCCACAATCCGTAGGAGCAAGCAGGAACTTGTCATACAGACCACTCAACGCACCAAGGACAGCAGCAAGAACGACAAGAATCACCCAATGGTTATGTCTGAAATCTATACCCTCCTTCTTCCCGCTACGGCTCAGCAGGAAGAAACTGAATATCGCAAGCAAGACACCAATCCATTGATAGATATTTAGTCGCTCACCAAAGAAAAGGAGTGCTCCGAGTAATACCATCACAGGACGCGTAGCATTGATGGGGCCTACCAAGGTGAGTGGCAAATGCTTTATTCCGTAATATCCACATACCCAACTACTCAGGACGATACAACTCTTCAATATCACATATTTATGAACCTCCCAGCCTTCTATAGGCACATAGAACAAGGAACCTGCCTCTATGTGATCAGTGGCTGAAAGGAGGACAAAAGGCAAGAAGACAAGACTGCAAAAGAGAGTATTTAACCACAAGATGATGATGACATCATTGTCCCTGAGTGCGTGCTTTTTGAAGACATCATAACAGCCAAGAAGAGTTGCTGAAAGAAATGCAAGGAACAGCCACATAATCAATAAGTCACATCTACTAAGAATAACGCATTTCCCGGAACGCTCTCCCCTGCACTACAACGGTCACGACGTTCTATCACATTACGAAAATCCTGAAGCGTCATCTTCCCTCTGCCAACCTCTACCAAAGTGCCCACAATAGCACGTACCATATTGCGCAAGAAGCGGTTGGCTGTAATGGTAAAACGCCATTGACCTGGCATAGTCTCATCCCACCTCGCTTCAGTTATACAGCAGTCGTTCGTCTTTGTATCCGTATTCGTCTTACTGAAACTGGTAAAATCCTTATACTCCATCAATATAGAAGCAGCCTGATTCATAAGAGAAAAATCCAAGACTCCGTACGTACGCCAACTGTAATGTGTCAGAAAAGGATCTTTTGAAGAATGAATGAAATAGTGATAGGTTCTACTCGTAGCACTAAAACGCGCATGCATATCCTCTGAAACGGGAACTATGTCTTTTACCGATATGTCACGAGGAAGTATCTTGTTCAATTTGTATATCGTCTGCGCAGCATCCAATTCAGCATAGTCGAAATGGCATACCATCTTGCGGGCATGTACACCAGCATCCGTACGCCCTGCACCAACCACTTCAATCGGTTGACGTAACAAGACAGACAACGCATCCTGTAGTAGCTGTTGCACGCTTAGGCCATTAGGTTGAATCTGCCAACCATGATATCGTGTCCCATCATAGGACAATGTCATGAAATAACGCATACTATCTAACAAATAAAGCCCTCCGAACTTGAGTCCGAAGGGCTTCTCTTGAAAAAACGGCGGCTACCTACTCTC
>DCHV01000039.1:0-194 GCA_002314945.1 Prevotellaceae bacterium UBA1743 | reverse complement strand
TTAACTTCTCTGTTCGGAATGGGAAGAGGTGGAACCCCGCCACTGTAACCACCTGAATAACGGTGACAAACTGGAAGCAAACGAAAACGAAAAACTGAAAGTATATCGACTACTACGGAAAGTCTCGGGCAATTAGTAAGGCTCGGCTTTGACGTCACCGTCTTTACACCTGCCTCCTATCAACGTCATCGTCT
>DCHV01000061.1 GCA_002314945.1 Prevotellaceae bacterium UBA1743 | reverse complement strand
CACTAAAAATCTATCTGAAAATAGTGGAGTAAATACATTTTATGGTCGCTATCGCTCAAAATCCACTAAAAATCTAACTAAAAATCCCGACTCAAAGAACTTTCGACTTTCAATCATAAACTTTCAACTATAAACTTTCAACTAAAAAAAAACATGAACAACGAATTAGTAACAAGATTCCTGAAATATGTGTCGTTCGATACACAATCCAGCGAAGAGAACGAAGGGCAGTGTCCCAGTACCCCCAAACAGATGGCTATTGCAGAATACCTGCGTGATGAACTGAAGGCGCTGGGGATGCAGGATGTGGAGATGGATGCCCATGGCTATGTCTATGCCACATTGCCTGCCAATACGACACGTCCTGTTCCCACGATAGGATTCATCAGCCACTACGACACTTCGCCTGATTGCAGCGGTGCGAATGTGCAGCCCCGCATCATCCATCAATACGATGGGGAGGATATTCTCCTGAACGAGGCACAGCAGGTGTGGACACGTGTCAACCAATTCCCCGAACTGAAAGACCACATCGGCGAAGACCTGATTGTAACCGATGGCACAACGCTCCTCGGTGCAGATGACAAGGCGGGTATCAGCGAGATAGTCACCGCTATGACCTATCTGCAACAACATCCCGAGATAGAGCATGGCTGCATCCGCATTGCCTTCAATCCAGATGAGGAAATCGGTGCAGGAGCCCATCTGTTTGACGTGGAGAAATTCGGTTGTCAATGGGCTTACACCATGGATGGGGGAGAAGTGGGCGAACTGGAATACGAGAACTTCAATGCGTCAGCTGCCAAATTCCATATCCAAGGGCGCAACGTACATCCTGGCTATGCCAAGGGAAAGATGAAGAGTGCGATGCTCATCGCGGCCGACCTGATCCAAACCATGCCAGCCCAGGAAACACCTGCTCTGACAGAGGGGTACGAGGGTTTCTATCATCTGATAGGCATGACGGGAAGCGTGGAGGAGGCTACCCTCAGCTACATCATCCGCGACCACGATGCGGTCCAGATGGCACAACGCAAGCAGAAGGTTCTCGAAGTGGCCAATCGCATGAATGCGAAGTATGGCGAAGGTACGGTGGAGGTGAACATCAATGACCAATACCGCAACATGAAGGAACAACTGGAGGACAAGATGCACATCATACGTATCGCAGAGGAGGCTATCACTCAGGCTTGCGGTTTCTGCCGTGTCGTTCCTATCCGTGGCGGAACGGATGGAGCACAACTCTCCTTCCGAGGACTCCCTTGTCCCAATATCTTTGCCGGTGGACTCAATTTCCATGGCCGCAACGAGTTTGTGCCTATCCAAAGCATGGAGAAAGCCATGATGACGGTAGTGAATATCTGTGCTATCACCGCTAATAAACAATAGATAAAGAAAAGATGAAGAAACATACGCTGATAGTCGTTGCCGGAATGCTCGTGTGTACAGCGTGCCAGCAGAAGACACAGGAGAAGCCTGCACCTGTATATCAAACGATGAAGGTGGAGCTCTCCTCCGAGAACCTGGAGAGTGCCTACAGTGCCACGATGACAGGACGTGAGATAGTGGAGATACGACCTCAGGTGCAGGGCCTCATTACCAGGATCTATATCCGCGAAGGGCAATCCGTACATCGCGGACAGACGCTCTTCCAGATTGATCCTGTGCCGTATCAGGCAGCCCTGGACAATGCGGTGGCTATGGTGCAGGCAGCCGAGGCGAAGCTGGAAAGCGCACGGTTGCGCGCAACCAATCAAGAGCAACTCTACCAGTCTCAGGTGATCTCTGAGTACGATTATCAGACGGCACGTCATGAACTGGCGGCTGCCGAAGCTGCCCTGGCTCAGGCTAAGGCGCAGGAGAAGAGCGCACGGAACAGCTTAGGATATACCGAGGTGAAGAGCCCCGTGGAGGGCGTGGCTGGCATGATCCCGTATCATGTGGGAGCGCTCGTGAGCAGTTCGATTAGCCAACCCTTGGTCACGGTGAGCGACGACAGTGAGATGTATGTCTATTTCAGTCTGAGTGACCGCCAATGTACCGATCTGGCTATGCAATATGGCAGCATGGAGAATTACTTGGCCCAGATGCCAGGTGCACGGTTGGAGATGACAAATGGGAAACCTTACCCCGAACAAGGGACGGTGGATGCCGTGAGTGGTATCGTGGAGGAAGGGACAGGTGCCGTGCGACTGCGTGCCACGTTCCCCAATCCCAACCGACTCCTCCGCAATGGTGGAGCGGCTACCGTGCTGCTGACGACGCGTATGGATAGCGTGATAGTGATTCCGCAGGGGGCTACCTACGAACTGCAGAACAAGGTGTTTGCCTATCGCGTGGTGGAAGGGAAAGCGAAATCCACCGCCATCCGTGTGTTTCGTCTCAATAACGGCACCGATTATGTCGTGGAAGAAGGCCTTCAGCCAGGCGATGAAATCCTGGCCGAGGGAGCTGGATTGGTTCGCGAAGGGGAGGTGGTGAAATGACTCCGCGCACGTTTATCGACAGGCCCATCCTGTCCTGCGTCATCAGCGTATTCATTCTCATCCTCGGATTGATAGGTCTGAGTCAGTTGCCTATCGAACAGTTCCCGGAAATAGCGCCTCCCACGGTCCGCGTCAATGCCACCTATACCGGAGCCAATGCCGAGACGGTGCAGAAGAGTGTCATCGTGCCTCTCGAAGAGAGCCTGAATGGCGTGGAGAACATGATGTACATGACCAGCAGCGCAAGCAATACGGGTAGCGCGAGCATCAGCATCTTCTTCAAGCAGGGGACGGATGCCGACATGGCAATGGTGAACGTACAGAATCGTGTAGCCAGTGCCCAGGGTGTGTTGCCTGCCGATGTGACGCGTAGTGGCGTGACGGTACGAAAACGTCAGACTTCCAACATCAAGAGCCTCTCCCTCTATAGCCCGGGGGATGTCTATGACACGGATTTCCTGACCAATTACATGAAGATCAACATCGAACCGCAGTTGTCCCGTATTCCTGGTGTGGGCGAGGTGAATATCTGGGGTGCGAGTTACTCCATGCGTATCTGGCTCGATCCACAGAAGATGGCAGCCTGGGGACTTGAACCCTCCGATATCGACGATGTGTTGGCAGAGCAGAACGTGGAGTCGCCAACGGGTACCTTGGGAGCTGATTCGGAGAATACATTCCAGTATGTCCTGAAATACCGTGGCCGCTACGAGGAGGAGAAGGACTACGAGAATATGGTCATCGCCTCTCAGCCAGATGGCTCCGTCTTGCGTCTGAAGGATGTGGCGCGGGTGGAACTGGGCATCCAGAGTTATAGTCAACGCAACAGCACCAACGGACATCCTGGTGCAAACTGTATGATTGCACAGACACCTGGGTCGAATGCAAACGAGATAATAGAACGTATCGATCAGGAGGTGGCAGAGATACAGAAGACGCTGCCTCCAGGGATGGAGTTGGTGGATGTGATGAGTACCAAGGACTTCCTCGATGCCAGCATCCACAACGTGATAAAGACGTTGCTTGAGGCTATTTTTTTGGTAGTGCTTGTCGTGTATGTCTTTCTCCAGAACTTGCGTAGTACCCTCATTCCGCTGTTGGCCATCATCGTCAGTTTGGTGGGCACGTTTGCTGCCTTGTATGCCATTGGATTCAGTCTCAACCTGCTCACGCTCTTTGCGCTGGTCTTGGTCATCGGTACGGTGGTGGATGATGCCATCGTGGTGGTGGAGGCAGTGCAAGCCAAGTTTGACGAGGGCTACAGGAGCGCGTACTTGGCCACGGTCGATGCAATGGAGGGCCTCACTTCGGCCCTTGTCACCACTACGGTGGTCTTCATGAGTGTATTCCTGCCTGTCTGCTTCATCGGAGGCACCACAGGCGTGTTCTATACGCAGTTCGGATTGACCATGGCCATTGCCGTGGGTATATCCCTCCTCAATGCCATGACGCTGAGTCCTGCCCTGTGTGCCCTCATCCTGCGTCCGCACAAGGAGGAAGGAACGGATTTCAGCGCCCGTTTCCATGTGGCATTCGATACGGCTTTCCATCGTGTGGTGGTCAAGTATCAACGTAGTGTGCTTGTCTTCTTCCATCATCGGTGGACAGCGGGCCTCTCTGTCGTGGTGGCTTGCGTGGCTCTCTTCCTGCTGATGAAGAATACCAAGACAGGATTGGTGCCAAACGAGGATATGGGGCAGATCAACGTGAATATACAATGTGCGCCAGGTACCAACTTGCTGGAGACGGAGAAGGCGGTGAAACTGGTGGAGGAACGCATCAAGGATATTCCCCAGATACGCCTGTACAACATGACTATCGGACGTGGTGCCACCTTCGACCAGAGTGCTTCCAGCGGTTCGTTTACCATTCGTCTGAAGAACTGGGATGAACGCAAGGGAGAACATGACGACATCCAATCTGTCATCGATGAAATATACCGTCGTACAGGTGACATCACTCGGGCACAAGTACGGGTGAGCACACGTCCCATGATTTCGGGATATGGTGCCACCAGTGGCTTCGAAATCAATGTGCAGGATCGTCAGGGACGCAGTATTGAGGATCTGATGCGCTACACGACTGCGTTGATTGATTCGCTGAATCATCGTCCGGAGATATCGCGTGCATACACCACTTTCGCCACCAAATACCCCCAATATCGGGTGGAGGTGGATGCTGCCCGCTGCAAACGGGATGGCGTGTCACCCAAGGAAGTGCTCAGCACCTTGTCTGGATATGTAGGAGGAAAGTACAGCAGCAACCTCAACCGTTTCACCAAACTGTATCGTGTGATGGTACAGGCTTCACCCGAGTATCGTCTGGATGCCGAGGCGTTGCAGAATATGTATGTGCGCAACGGGAGTGGCACGATGTCGCCCATCAATCAGTATCTGTCACTTACCCGAGTGTATGGAAGTGAGAGTCTGAGCCGTTTCAACCTGTTCAGCAGTATCACGGTCCTGGGTCAGCCCGAGGCAGGCTATAGCAGTGGACAGGCGCTCCAAGCCATTCGAGAGACAGCCTCCGGTGTACTTCCCGAGGGCTATGGCTACGAGTTTGGCGGCATGTCGCGCGAGGAGGCTTCGGTAGGCAATATGACAATCATGGTGTTTGTCATCTGCGTCGTGTTCATCTACCTCATCCTATGTGCCCTCTACGAGAGTCTGATGATTCCGTTGGCCGTGATTCTCAGTGTGCCTTTTGGTTTGGCTGGCAGTTTCCTCTTTGCCCAGATGTGGGGTGTGGAGAACAATATCTATATGCAGACGGGACTCATCATGCTCATTGGCTTGCTCTCCAAGACAGCCATCCTGCTCACCGAGTATGCCAGTACGCGTCGTCGTCAGGGAATGTCCATTGCCATGGCGGCAATGAGTGCAGCTCGCGTGCGTCTGCGTCCTATCCTCATGACTTCGCTCACCATGATATTCGGTATGTTGCCCCTGGTCTTCGCCCATGGCGTGGGAGCCAACGGCAATATCTCGCTTGGCGTGGGGTGTGTAGGCGGTATGTTGGTAGGTACGATTGCTCTGATGTTTGTGGTACCTGTACTTTTTATTGCCCTACAGAGTGCGCAGGAGATTATCTTGAGGCATTGGGGGATGGGGAAGTAGCCAGGAATTCGCGGGCCTTTTCCAACGCCACATCGATATGGGGACAGATGTGATCCTGCTCCATCAAATCATAGAAATGTGCCTTCTCCAGTTGACTGTGCACCTTGGCATTCACTCCCGAGAGGATGACATGCGTCCCTTGCTCGTGATTCATGTCGATTAGGTTGGACAGGTTGTGGATGCCAGTAGAGTCGATGAAGGGGACTTTCCTCATGCGGATGATGCGTACACGGGGACGATTGTGTCCTATGTTGGTCATCAGATCGTCGAATTTATTGGCGATGCCGAAGAAATAGGGACCGTTTATCTCATATACGGCACAACCTTCTGGAATGGTCAGGTGCTCCTCGACAACATGCATGTCAGCTTCGTCATTGGGGTCTATCTCATCCTTTATCACGCTGATTTCGGTCGTCTCCATGATACGTTTCATGAACAGGGCACATGCCAGGATGAGGCCTACTTCGATGGCGATGGTCAGATCGAAGATGACGGTGAGCAGGAAAGTCACCCACAGCACGATTACGTCACTCTTGGGATTCTTGAGCAATCCTCTCACGGCACGCCATCCGCTCATGTTGTAGCTGACCATGAGCAATACACCTGCCAACGAAGCCATGGGAATGTAGGCAGCGTATGGCATCAATACGAGTAGGATGAGCAGTAGCGTGACGGCATGGATCAGACCTGCCACAGGAGTGCGTCCCCCGTTGTTGATGTTGGTCATGGTGCGTGCGATAGCTCCGGTAGCGGGTATGCCTCCGAAGAGAGGTGTCACCATGTTGGCAATTCCTTGCGCTATCAATTCCATGTTGGAGTCGTGCTTGTCGCTGATGGCACCATCTGCCACGGTAGCGGAGAGCAGGCTCTCGATAGCGCCCAGGATGGCGATGGTAAACGCCACGGGCATCATCTTCTGTACCAGGGCAAATGTCAGTTTGGGAACGGCAATGTCGGGCAGTTGTGCTTGGATCTGGAAACGGTCACCAATCGTATCGATACCCTCGATTCCTGCGTATTGCTTCAGCAGAAGGACGGCTACGGTACCTATCAAGATGCCATAGAGCGAACCCGGAATCTTGTTCAGAACAGGTACCTTCTTCACTATGCGAGGGAAGAAGATGATGATGAGCAGGCTGCCGATTGCCACGATGAAGTTCCATAGATTGAAGGTGTTCAGGTTGCGGAAATAGCATACCCACTTGCCTATGAAGTCACCTGGCGTGCGCAGAGGGACGCGCAGCAGTTCTCCATTGCTTCCCACGGCTTCCTCTGTCAGTCCAAGCACATCACCCATCTGAGTGGTGAAGATGGTCAGGGCAATACCTGCCGTGAAACCGATAACGATGGGGTAGGGGATAAACTTGATGATGGCACCCAGGCGAAAGGCACCCAAGGCAGTCAGGATGACACCTGCCATCAGAGTGGCAATGAGCAAGCCCTGCATTCCATATTCGGGATTGTTCACGATGCCGTATATAATCACGATGAAGGCTCCTGTAGGTCCTCCTATCTGCACTTTTGTGCCTCCCAGCAAGGAGATGATGAATCCTGCCACGATAGCGGTGATGATGCCCTTCTCGGGTGTTACACCACTGGAGATGCCGAAAGCGATGGCTAAGGGGAGTGCTACGATGCCGACAATAAGCCCCGCCATCAAATCCTTCATGAACAGCTCTTTGCTGTAATTCTTCAGGCAGCCAATCAATCTTGGCTCCATTTTCTTTATCTTCATTCCTTCTTCTTTTTTGTCTGAATTGTCTGAGGCATGTTATTTATGTCCCAAGATTTCCTTTGCCACGGTACGTCCCAGATCGTGTGTCGCATTGTCGTAATGGAAATGCCAGTACATGCCGCCGCGTATTTTTCTTTCCTTTATGTATTTGCACTTGAGCGTGATGCTTCGTACATTGTCGAAGCAGAGTACGACATTCCCTTCGCTGTCAACCAGGTAGGGCACGCAAGCCTCCTCATCCCATTTCTCCTCGATACTGTTGTCGAGAGGGCGTGCATCGGGGAAAGTGACATAATCGGCATACATCGCTGTGCCGTGACCGTAGAACGGCATACCGAGTACCAGTTTGTTGGCAGGAATCCCCTTGTTGAGATGTGTATCTATCGCATCCTCGCACGAAAAGCCTGTGTTGATGCTGCTCTTGTGCAGGGCAGAGTGGTGCAAGGGGACGCGGTTCATGTCGTACGCCATGATGTTTACGAAGGTGATGTAGGGCAATATGGCAGGGAAATCGATATATTGCGCACTACCCATGGTGGCCAAGGTGAGATCCTTCTTCTTGCCTATAGCCTTACGTATATCGCGCATCATCAAGGTGTAGTTCTCCGTATCATCAGGACGACAGGAAATGTTGGCCCAATCCACGGTGGGGAACTCCCAGTCGATGTCGATACCATCCAATCCGAACTCGTCCACCACACGTCGGCAGTCCTTGGCGAAACTCTCTCGTAGTTTCTCGTCTGCAGCCATTTCGCTGAAACGTCCGGCACCCCATCCGCCGATGGAGAGGGATACACGCAGCTTGGGGTTCTGCTTCTTCTGGCTGACAATCTTGTGCAGATTCTCAGGATTATCCACTATTACTCCGTCGAAGGTCTCATTCACGCGCCCGAAAGCATAGTTGATATGCGTCATCAGGGTAGGATCAGATACTGACTGCTGAGAACTTACTACATAAGCCACCACTACTGGCTTCTGACGTGCTGACAGCATTACGCTCCAGCATGTGAGCAACAGGAAAAAAAAGGTTCTTCTCATAATTGTTGTGTATTTCATTGTGTTACGTCTTGATAAAGATAGTGCATCAACAATCTTCAAGTGCACCAATCTCAAATTTTTTGCAAAGGTAGGAAGAAACGCTGGAAATTCACGCCTGTTTTGGCTGTTTTTTGTCTTTCTGCTCCCCCTCATACCATGTCCGTGTCCGTGGATTTCGGTTGAAAACATCACGAGCAAAAGCCGATAAATCTCGC
>DCHV01000059.1:3577-25414 GCA_002314945.1 Prevotellaceae bacterium UBA1743 | reverse complement strand
TTGGCCTTGGCACTTCCTTTTACTTTTTTTGCCTTGTTCCCAGCTTGGCTGAAAAATGTGCCGAAGAGTGGCAATTGGATGAATCTCATCAAGGTGACACTCGGTTTCGTTGAACTGGCTTTCGCGCTTAAGTTTTTCAGCGTGGCTGACCTTGCCTACGGATGGCATCTGCTCGATCGTGAAGTCTTTCTGAGTGTTTGGATTGTCCTTTTTGCTCTGTTGGGAGCTTATTTCATCGGGTGGATACGTTTTTCTCACGATGAAGACGAGTATGATGAGAATGGGAAACCTATGGCACATCCTCGTATTGGTGTGATACGCTTTTTCCTGGCTTTGTTCTCTTTCGCATTTTCCATATATATGGTGCCAGGTCTATGGGGCGCACCATGCCGTGCCATCAGTGCCTTTGCTCCCCCTATGGATACACAGGATTTCAATCTCTCTCGGCCAGAAGGACAAACTCATTTTACCGACTACGAGGAGGGAATGGCTTGGGCGCGTTCCCATCAGATGCCTGTAATGCTCGATTTTACAGGGTATGGTTGTGTAAATTGTCGCAAGATGGAGGCTTCCGTATGGAGAGATTCACGTGTATCTCAACTTATGAGCGAGCATTACGTCCTTATCACCCTTCATGTGGATGACAAGACGCCATTGGCCAACCCTATTACCATAAATGAGAACGGACAAGAACATCGCCTGCGTACCGTTGGGGATAAATGGAGTTTCTTGCAGCGCCATCGTTTTGGAGCCAATGCCCAGCCTTTCTATGTCCTGTTGGATGACGATGGCACACCACTCACTCACTCGTATTCCTACAACGAGGATGTCGAGGCATTCTGCCAGTTTCTTCGGGAAGGCTATGACCGATGGCTTGAGTAGGGAAGTTAATAATATCATAACAATCATAAGAACTAAAAATGAAAAAGAAAGAACAATGTTCTGGTCGCAGACAGTTCCTTTGCAACTTCTGCACACTCTCCGGAGCTGCTATCGTAGCTCCTCAGTTGGTTTCCTGTGGTAATATCGCCAAGGAAAAAAGTAACTTACCAAAGGTAAAGGTCATCTTTGCTTTGTCTGCTGATGTACAGGAGAAGCCCGACTGGCCAAATGTTGGCTATGATATGCGTCCTGAAATGAAGGCAGTGATGGATGCCCTGAATGCAAATATTCAGGATGTAGAGTTCGTGTCGGCCAAAGTGGCAGTTACCGAGGAGGCAACAGCCGTCGTTGCAGAAGATAATGCCAAGGGTGACATCGCCGGCTACATCGTTATGCAATTGAATATCGGAGTGGATGTGATTGATACCGTTTTGGATAATACGGAGAAGCCAGTTCTCTATACCCTGATGCCCTACGGAGGTGATGGAATGTGGGTGCAACGTGTGGCTCGACACATCCGTGCCGGAAGGAAGAATTTCGAGTTCATGGCGGCTGTGGATTTCCAATATGTAGTGCAGGTGGCTGCTGCATTCTCCAAGCTGAACGGTGGTGGTACAGAGGAGGTGATTCAGGCTGCCCGCGAAATTCGTTTGCAGTTGACTCCTGCACAATGCAAGGCTCAGAAGCGCGAAGATAAACTCACCCTTCTCTCGCCCGAAGAGACGCTGAAAAAGATGAATGGCATGAAGATTCTTTCGGTAGAATCCGTTTTCCCCGAAGATTATGTAAAGAAGGTGAAGGATACCTTTGGCGTAGATATCATCGTGGTGCCAATGGATGAGATAAACGAGGAAACGGGTAAGGTAGATGCGACGAAGGCACGTCAGTTGGCTGAAACATGGGCAAAAGGTGCAGATAGCATCAAGGACGTCACAGATGGGACCATCTTCGATGCGGCACGTCTTTATTATGCAATGAAGGGTCTGTTGGCAAAACATGGCGCACAGGCTGTCACCATCAATTGTTTGGCTGGTGTATATTCCAAGAAATTGTGTGCATATCCTTGTCTCGGTTTCATGCAGCTCCAGGACGAAGGACTTCTGGGTATCTGTGAGAATGATGTGGATTCTACCCTCACTATGTTGGCTTTCAATATCATGTCTGGTAGAATGGGATACGTATCCGATCCAGTGTTGGATGCTCCCACTCGTTCCGTTATCTATACGCATTGTGTATCCACCCGCAAACTGTTAGGACAGGATGGTCCTACCGTTCCCTACGAGATATTGACTCACTCCGAAGACCGTGACGGAGCTTCCGTGCGCGCTATTGTGCCTATTGGTTATCCCATTACTACACTGAAGTTCAACGCGGGACGTGGTCTTATGTCTGTTCATACTGGAACGGTAACGGGCAATTCCCGTGATGATCGTGCTTGTAGAACGAAGATTATTGCCGAGGTGGATGGAGACTATGAGAAAATCTATCAGCAATGGGATGAGTTCATCTGGCACCGCGTCACTTTCTATGGCGATTTTGGGAAGGAAGCAGCTGCCTTTGCCGAGAAGATCGGTTACGAGGTTTGCTGGGAATGCTGATAATGGCATTCGAATGGAAATAGAAAGAGGGGAGACGGCCGTCTCCCCTCTTTTGTATAAACGGGTTGCTTAGAAATTGGCGTTTTTCGGAGTGCGAGGGAAAGGTATCACATCACGTATGTTCTGCATACCCGTCACGAAGAGGATCAGTCGCTCAAAGCCGAGACCGAAGCCTCCATGAGGACAACTTCCGTATTTGCGAGTGTCCAGATACCACCACATGTCTTTCATCGGGATGTTACGTTCCTCTATCTCACCAATCAGTTTCTCGTAACTTTCTTCGCGCACGCTTCCACCTATTATTTCGCCTATCTGAGGGAATAGTACATCTGTTCCCTGAACCGTTTCTTCCATCTCCTTACCATCCAAGATAGGTTTTTGGTCGTCTATCTTCATATAGAAAGCCTTGATTTTCTTGGGATAGTGTGTCATGATAACTGGTTTGCGGAAATGTTCTTCCACCAGATAACGCTCATGCTCGCTCGATAAGTCGTCTCCCCACTCGCAGGGGAACTCAAACTTGTGTCCGCCACGGATGGCTTCCTGCAGGATGCGGATGCCCTCGGTATAGTCAAGCCGTACAAAATCTGTATTCAATATACCTTCCAGACGCTCGATGAGGCCCTTGTCCACCATCTTGTTCAGGAATTCCAGATCTTCACGACAATGTTCCAAGGCCCATCGTACACAGAACTTGATGAAGTCTTCCTCCAGATCCATCAGTTCTGGCAAATCGATGAAAGCTACTTCAGGTTCCACCATCCAAAACTCGGCCAGATGACGGGGCGTATTACTGTTTTCGGCACGGAACGTAGGACCAAACGTATAGATAGCTCCCAAGGCGGTAGCGGCAAGTTCACCTTCCAATTGTCCGCTCACCGTCAGCGAAGTCTGTTTGCCGAAGAAGTCATCTGCGTATATGATGTTGCCCTGCTCATCTTTCTTCAGGTCATACAGGTTCTTGGTCGTCACTTGGAACATTTGGCCAGCACCCTCGCAGTCACTTGCCGTGATTAGGGGTGTATGGAAATAGAAATATCCATGCTCGTGGAAATAGGTGTGGATAGCCATGGCCATGTTGTGACGAATGCGGAAGACGGCACCAAATGTATTGGTGCGAGGACGAAGATGAGCTACCGAACGCAGGTATTCCCACGATGCTCCCTTCTTCTGGAGGGGGTAACTGTTGTCGCAGTCACCCAGCACCTCAATCTTGGTCGCTTGGATTTCCGAACTTTGGCCTGCTGCTGGACTTTCCACCAACGTGCCTTCCACACTCAGACATGCACCTGTGGTGATTCGTTTCAGCATCTCTTCGTCGAAATTGGAGTCTTCACCTACAATCTGCATATTTTTGATGGTGCTGCCATCATTCAAGGCAATGAAGAAAATGCCCTTGCTGCCACGCTTGCTGCGTACCCAGCCCTTTACACATATTTCAGCGCCGAAATCATTGCGTTTCAACGCATCTGTAATCTTTGTTCGTTTCATTTTTATATAGTATGGTGTGTTCTATAAATATGAATTATTCAAATGCGCCCATCCTTAGCATGTTCACCTCTTGTTCCGTCAGGAAGCGCCAGTCGCCTCGGCGGACATTCTTTTTTGTCAGACCGGCAAAGAAGACCCTATCAAGTTTTACCACCTTGTAACCAAGTGAATCGAACAGACGACGTACAATACGGTTTCGCCCGCTATGGATTTCTATGCCCACTTGTTTCTTGTCCGTCTCGCTCGCATATTCGATGGCGTCAGCGTGGATCTCTCCATCTTCCAGTTGCACTCCGTCGGCAATCATGCGCATATCAGCAGCCGTAAGAGCTCTGTCCAAATATACATGATAGATTTTCTTCTTCATGAACTGAGGGTGGGTCAACTTGGTAGCCATCTCCCCATCGTTGGTCAGCAGGAGTACACCAGTAGTGTTACGGTCAAGTCGTCCTACGGGATAGATACGCTCGCGGCAACAGTTTTTCACCAGATCCATCACAGTCTTGCGGTTTTGTGGATCATCGCTCGTTGTCACATAGCCCTTAGGCTTGTTCAGCAGTACATATACTTTCTTTTCTATGTTGACAATCTGATCATGGAAATATACGACATCCGAACGCTTTACTTTAGTGCCTAATTCCGTTACCACCACGCCGTTAACACTCACCACGCCAGCCTCGATGAAGTCGTCTGCCTCGCGTCGGCTGCATACACCAGCATTAGCCAAATACTTGTTCAGACGGAGTGGCTCGTCTGGGTCGTAGTTCAGTTGCTTGTACTCTATCTGTTTTTTCTTGCTGTATTTTGCGTTAGGGTCGTAGTCAGCCGTACGTTGTTTCCTGTTGTTGAAGGATGGCTTGCCATTGGGTGAGGGCCTGAATCCGCCCTCTCTCCGAGGTCTTGGCTGGAATTCACCCTCTGGCCTTTGTCTGTGCGTGTATTCCCCCTCTCTTCGTGGCCTTGACTGATAACCTCCTTCTCTGTTCTGTCTTGGTTGGTATTCTCCCTCTTGATGGTTGCGGGATTGATATCCACCCTCTCGGTAGGGTCTTGGCTGTTGTTCCCCATTTGTGCGGTGGAACGATTGGCTGGGACGATGTGAATTTTCTTGTCTGTCGGTGGAGTAGGCCGGACGATTCAGACGAGGACGCAATACACGTCCGCTGGCACTCATGCGCCTACCATTGTTGTCACTTGATGAGGAACCATAGCCCTCGCGGCTGTTTTCCTCCTTTTTGCTTTCGAATTCTTTTCTCCAGCTTTCGTCTTCGATACTCATTTCTTCTTGTTTGATTATTAGTTAAATACCAGTATAGCTATGTGGGGTAATTCTCCTCAACTCATCCTTCACAGACTCGTTGACTTGCAGCCCCTCAATAAATTCTTTGATAGTAGCCTCGTCGATACCTTTTCCCGTACGAGTTAGAGCCTTCAGCGCTTCGTAGGGATGAGGGTATGCTTCGCGACGTAGAATGGTCTGGATTGCCTCGGCTACCACAGCCCAGCAATTATCCAGGTCGCGGTTGATGGCATCCTGGTTTAGTACCAATTTGCGTAACCCCTTCAAGGTACTCTGAATACTGATAATCATGTGCCCCATGGGAACGCCCACGTTGCGCAGTACCGTACTGTCGGTCAGGTCTCGCTGGAGGCGGCTCACAGGCAGTTTCTGGCTCAAGTGGGCCAGTATCGCATTTGCTACGCCCAGATTGCCTTCCGAGTTCTCAAAGTCAATGGGATTAACCTTGTGAGGCATAGCGCTACTACCCACTTCGCCAGCCTTGATTTTCTGACGGAAATACTCCATCGACACATATTGCCAGAAGTCACGATCGAGGTCAATAATGATAGTATTGATACGCTTCATAGCATCGAGTAGGGCACCCAGGCAGTCATAGTTGCTTATTTGAGTTGTGTATTGCTCACGTTCCAATCCCAATTTCTCACTCACGAACTGGTTGCCAAACGTCTTCCAGTCATATTGCGGATAGGCTACATGGTGCGCGTTGTAATTACCCGTAGCACCTCCGAATTTAGCGGTGATAGGGCTTTGCTTCAAAATATCCAGCTGGCGCTGCAGACGATATACATACACCATCACTTCCTTTCCCAGTCGGGTAGGACTGGCTGGTTGTCCGTGTGTCTTTGCCAGCATGGGGATTTCAGCCCATTCCTTGGCATACTCGTTCAGTTGTCCGATCAGTTCTTCTATCTGGGGATAATACACCTCTTCCAGCGCTTCCTTTATGCTCAGGGGGACGCTCGTGTTGTTGATGTCCTGACTTGTTAGGCCGAAGTGAATGAATTCCTTGTATTCCTCCAGACCTCCTATCTTGTCCAGTTCCTCCTTGATGAAATACTCCACCGCCTTCACATCGTGATTCGTGATCTTCTCGATGTCCTTCACGTGCTGGGCTCCCTTCTCGTCCATGAGCCGATATATGTCTCTCAGACGTTCGAACAGTTCCTTGGGGAACGATGCCAACTGCGGCAAGGGGAGTTCGCATAGGGTGATGAAATACTCGATTTCCACTCTCACACGGTAGCGTATGAGGGCGTATTCGGAAAAGTAGTTTGCCAGAGGTTCCGTTTTTGTACGGTAGCGTCCATCGATGGGCGAAATGGCGGTTAGTAGGTCAAGTTCCATGTTATGTTGTTTTTCTGTTTGAATTTGGGCTGCAAAGGTACGATTAAGCAAATAAAATGCCAAATTTCTGAGCAGCGAAGTCCAACAAAAATTTATTTTTGGTTGGATGAGTCGCGATGAAATTCGACGAAGTCAAATTTATTTGAGTATTTCCAAGCGTGAGTTCCTTCGAGCGCAGCTCAGAGGCGTGATTAAGCGAAGTCTGGATATGTACGATGGACTATCTTTGCTTAATAGTCAGCGTGCAATAAAAAGGAACCACCGTGTGTCGAACGGAACGTACAGCGTGAGAGGTCGGTATATGCGAAAACAGAATTGCTGAAAAAACAAAAAGTAGATTTCTATTTATTCTTATTGCAAAATCATCTTTTTCCCATCGACGATATAGAGTCCGTGTTTCATACGTTGTACTCTTCTTCCGTATAGGTCAAAAATGACAGGAGCCTTTTTGAGGCTTTCGTCTTGAGGATTGTTGATTCCTGTGTTGATGTAGTTGTTTCCTTTTTTCTCTACACAACCATGCTCGGCATTTAGGATGGGGTAGGGGTCTTCACCAATTGTTTGATACCAGTGGACGTGTTCTTGTTCTTCGTTGAGCTTGTAACAAACAGAGCCAGATGTAAGCTCGCTGGATGAAACCTCAAATGTGCCTGACATTGTTTTTCCATTGAAATCCCTTGGGGCTACATTTGTAAGCCATCCGTTAGTGAAGCATTCCTCTTTTTTGTAATTTCCCAAGTAGGCTACCAATGCGGCGGGATTACCTGATTCGGACGATACAATACCGATATTCAGACAGTGTTGCATACGGAAGGATGCATCGTCGGCCACTCCCACCAATCCTCCAGTCCTGTTCCCATTGTTGTGATTTATTATACTACCGTAGTTGGCGCAGTTCAAGATGGAGGTAGTTACAGCAGTATTGCCAGCAATTCCTCCGTAAGAGTCACCTGAATTACATTCTATGCTTCCATCGAAGGAACAATCCTCGATGATAGTTCCATCGTGTGCATAACCAGTAATTCCTCCGAATCCGAAATATCCTGTGGATTGGGCAATGAATTCTATACTGGAATGGACGTTTGTGATTTTTGTATTCCAGGCTCTGGCTATCGTACCGAACATAGAGCAGGATCCGCCTTGGCAAATCATTTTCCCTTTTACATGGAGGTTTTTCACAGTACCGTGTGTAATGCTTCCAAACAAACCACCCAATCCCCAGTCTCCTAACTTAGACGAATAGAAGAACCCGCTTAGTGTATGTCCTTGTCCGTCGAATGTACCAGAGAAGGAGTTTCGTTCTGGACTTACTCCGATAGGAGCCCATGAAAGAACACCTAACATATTGATATCGTTTACCAATTGGGCATTGATACCCCCATTTCCATTGTTTACGGTTTCAGCGAACCACATGAGGTGACTCGCATTGGATATCTGGTAATATCCGTTCTTTTGTGGCGGTTCAGTACTACTGACTTCTGCCATAAAGGACAAGGATTTAAGTTCTTCCAACTTCCGTGCGTCTTCGGCTGAATAGGTTCCTTCACTATAGGCATCCGTTATGTGTTTACATGCCTTTAGATATTCTTCTCGTTGCTCTTCCGATAGAAATTCTTTCATCTGGTTCTCTACCTTATTCTCAAACTCTTTAAGACTTGTCATCATGTCGGTATAAGCCATTTTGCAGTCGAAGATTTCCTTGAAGATTCGTGAGTACCTTTCCACCAATTCGTATTTGTGTGTATTGTCTTGTGCGAGTTCTACCTCCTCTATGGTCTGCCTAAGCTGGTCTTTTAGGACAGAATAGAAATTGGGACGATAAAGGTAATCTTTGTCATTACTGGGTTGGTAGCGTAAGAGGAGGGTGGTAGCGCGTGCCGTCTGCGAGGCCAACACATCATTCAATGCAGCCTGTGCCTGACTAATCTCTCCATAGTAATAGAGTCGAGTTTCGCCCATGAGGATATGATTTCCTGTATTACCAGTGTATGGATATTTCACGCCCACAAAGAGGCATCCGTCAGTCACGTTGGTTAGGATATGGGAAATGGATGCCTTCCCGTCATTCTCTGCTCCCATTGCTAGATAATTGCTCAGGTTGTTGGCATAGATAGTAGCTGCATGATTGAGGCTTTCTGATCCACTCGTTTGTGCGGGTTGGCACATTCCCTTCATTTGCAACAGATACACTCCGTTTTTCAATCCCGTCAGGACTTGAAATACTTCCAACGAGTCACCTGTAACCTCGACCTTTGCTAAATTCTCCGATTCTGACCATCCGAAACGGCAGCCTATGTATTGCCATCCATAGAAATCCTGTGAGAAATCCGGATTGATGAGCAAGGGGGTTGCGTCTGTCCTGTTAGAGTATTGTGGATTTTGCAGAATATCAAATAAGTTTGCCATCCATACGCATTCAGCTGCCAGTCCGCTTTCTCCCAATATATGATGTTTTAGAATGTAGGATAGGCTTCCTTGTGGATAGGTTTCGCATGGTTCTACGTATTCTTCTAAGTAGGTGCGCAATGTGGCCTGCTTTTCCAATGCCGTAGTGGTGATGTCGTTCATCATTTTTCTGTAGGATTCCGCCTGTTCATTGAAACGGACGTATGCGTTTGAAGAAGCTTGTATAAGGGCGCGTAGGTCATCCAGGGAATAGTAGTATGTTAGCATTTCTTTTTCGTCCTCCATTTCCTGTATCACGAGAAGTACCTCGCGATAAACATCTACAATCGAATTTTGTGCCACTACCGAGTCGCAATAAGCTAACTGCTTTTCCACCAAATCGATTACCTTCCCCGTCGAACTTGTGTTCACGTATTTATCACCTTCACGGAATACCTCTTGGTGGCTTGAGTCCAGTAGAGGGTAAGCGTCTGGTCCAATGGTTTGGTACCAGTACGTGTTTTCTTGTCCTTCGTTCAGCTTGTAGGTTACTTTTCCACTTATCAGTTCCGACATGGTGCAACTATATGTTTCGTTCATAGTCTTTCCGCTGCTTGCTTGTTTCGCCGTAGCATCCAGCCAATAGTTGTTTTTGCATTTGCGTTGTGCGAATGAGCGTATTTCACCCACCAGTGCCGACACCTGATTTCCGTCCCCTTCGATTCTGCCTACATTAAGGCTGTTTTGCAACACGAAATCCTCCGTATCTGCCACTCCTGCAATACCACCAGCTATACATGCCGCATGATTGGCGCTTAGACTTCCGTAATTTGCCACGTTAGTTAGGCTCACTCCTACAGCGCAACGTCCTACAATACCTCCGTATGCATCGGATGAGGAGCATTGCATACTACCGCTGAATGAACAATTGTTTATTGAGGTGATGTCGTGCGCATATCCCACAACACCGCCGATACCATAATAACCAGAGTCGGACGGTTTAATCACCAGTTGTGAGTGTACGTTTTCTACCTGTGCGTCCCAGGCCCGTGCTATCAGCCCTGCAAAAGCATTGTTGCCTCCAGATAGGGTGATTGTCCCTTTTACGGTCAGGTTGCACACGCTTCCGTGGGTAAGGCTACCGAAAAATCCCACACATTGGTACCCATTCTTCACTTGCGTCGTCAGGTTGAGCCCGCTCACGGTATGTCCCCCACCGTCGAATTTTCCCCAAAAGGAGTTCTGGTTGGGATCCTTGCCTATGGGGACCCATTCTATGCCTGTCAGGTTGATGTCGTCGGTCAAAAGCGCTTTCATGAAACTTTGGCCATTTACACTCACCTGTTTTGCAAACCATAGCAAGTCCTCTGCATTCTGCAGATGATAGACATCTCCTTCTTTTACAGGTGTGGAGTATGCGGAGATACCGCTCCACAGCATCACCACCCATAGGGCGAAAATGCTTCTTGGTAATATGGGATTGATTTTCATTCCTTTGTAAATTTCAGAGTGCAATGATTCCCTTGTGCATCGCAGATATCCGCCACATAGATGCCATGTGGTAGTGACTGGATTGGGTAGGTGGAACGTCCTGTTTCCATTCGGATAGAGCTACTTGCCAGCAAAGTGCCTCCTGCCGAATGAATAGATAGGGTGACGTTTTCTCTATCCTCGTTTCTCAATAACAGTTCTTTTTCGATCAGTGCAATACTCATGCTTCCAGAATGGGTTGCATGGATGGAGGCTGCAATCTGCTTGGGTCGGTCTGTCAATGGAGTTGTGTAACTGTTCATGCGGTTGCTTGTGCCGATGGTAGGTTCTGTCATTAGGCAGATTTGCTTTCCGCCATCGGGGAAGCGACCTACGGATTGCATTCCATCGTGTGTCACGTATGAAAGCGAGTCCGTCCAGCTTTCATCAGCCGCTGTCAGTAATACCATAGCACCATCTTCGTTGGCCAGTTTGAAAGGTGCGTGTAGTTGGTTCATGGGCTCCTTCTTATCGCACCATATCACTTTATATCCATGTGCGGGTATTATGGTGCTTGCTTCGCTTCCCTCTGCCGAGATAACGTATTTGAAAGGCTTATTGCGGTTGTCGGATAAATACATCCCTGCCAAGTCAATATCCTCTTCCGAATTGTTGTGAAGTTCCACCCAGTCGCTTTTTTTGAAATAGTCATCCACATATATGCTATTGCCAGCACTCACTTCGTTGATAGTGATGGGTGGTGCGACATTCTCTTCATCCCGACTAAATCGCGCTTCGAGGATTGGTTCCCCTTCGGGCAGATCTAAGTGTTGCAGTTCGCTGACACGTTGTCCGCTCCCATCATACCATCCGTCGAAAACATACCCCGCAGGCCCTTTTGCCGCAATCACCACAGGTAGGAAGAGCCTCCCGTCAAACTTGTCTGTGGGAAGGGATTGCCCATTCACTTCTATTTTCACTCCTTCCATGTTGCTGCTCAAGCGTACATTGCGTCCATCTTCTTCCTTCAATTTGAAGGGGGCATAGTTCGTTAGCGATTGGTACATACCCTCGGCGCGAGTGTTGAGTGCATCGATAATCACTTGTGCTTCCGGCCATGGCGACAAGTTTCTTCCGTATGCTTCGTCTTTCAGGATTTGCATGGGATAGACTCTGTTAGTCATTTCCTTTACCAATTTTTCGCAACGCTTACTGTCAAATACCGAGCCTGCCACCAGGCAGAAAGCATCTGTGAAATGACGACGGAAGGACTCGTTCTCCAATAGGTTGCAGAATATGGTCACGGCTTCTATTTCCTGGGTGATACGTTTTCCTTTATCTTTTCCAAGTAGCTCGTTGAAAGTGTTTTTCTTTCGTCCGGCAAAGGCAGCGAAGGAATTGTATGTGGAAAAAGAGAAATCCAGATCGAAAATGACGAAGCGGAAGCGTCCATCACTTGTGCGTGGCCGCCATGCCTTCATGTTGTTCTGTGGCCAATCGGTGTTGCCCAAATAGAACTGCACAGCCATGTAGTTGCAGAACTCGTCGATGTCCAGAAGCTGGCAGATTTCCTTGTAAGTTGATTCGTCTGCAGCTTTGGTAGATAGGGTATGTAGGCGAAGATAAGCCTCTTTGGTGCCGCATTTCTGCACATAGCCCGAGTCTGCATCTATCTCGAACATGTCTATATCCTCCTCGTCCAATCCGTAGTTTGCATATACAAAATGTTTGTTGCTTGGCTCACGTACGTTGATAACCCCCTGATAAACTCCATTGATGTAGTGCATTACGGGTAAGTAGTCTTGTGCGTCGATGTTCAGTTGTGTGGTTAGTACCAGTTTCTGCAAGAAAGCATCCTTCACTCTCCCGCCTGTAGCCACTGTGCCTCCGTTTCGGATTTGCAGCGTCTTATAGCGGTTGTGTGGTTTTCCATCAAAGAACGCGTAATTTAGGGTATTTCTCCCTTCGTACTGTTTAGCTGCGTGTATCTTGAAACAGTAGGGGGTCCACGAGCGACTCCATCCTCCGCATCGTAGCATATCCGTTTCCTGATTCAGTAGAGTGTTTCCGTCCTCGTCCATGAACTCTACATTGATAGGCCTATCCCAGTCCATGTTCCAGTTGTAGTTCTCCGTTTGCCCTCTGCCAGGTCTTCCGTTTACTCCTTTTACGAAGATGCCCAATTCGTTGCTGTACAAATTGTCTGGATGGGTGGCGATGGCCATCACGGGCAATCCATGTGACTTGTCTTTTTTTAGGTAAGTGCGAGTTACCACCTCGCTGCTTAATTTTCCTTCTCCGAAGAGGGCAAAGCGGAAAATGGTGGTGGCTTTTACGATGAAGACTCCGTTAATGCTGCTCTGTCCGTGTTGAAGAGTAGGTGTTGAACCGTCAGTGGTAAAGCGTAGCACTGCCCCTTTGGGAATGGGTACCCGAACAGCAAAATCATCTGTAAAAAAACCGCTTTCCTTGCTTGGCGTTGGTGCTTCTGTTCGCTCGCTACACAATGTCTGCTGCCCATTACTTGCCTCTGGAGTAGGTGTGTCGGTATATCCCCACTCGTTGCTGCCATCCGTCTTTCTTGTCCAACTGGAACGAGCCACGGCAACTGGATACTCCACGCTGCATACCAATTTCCCTTGTGTGTTGCTTAGGTAAAGGGTGCCTCCGTCGGCATCCAGTTTCATGTTGATTTGTCTGGGGTAATACTGGTCATAATGGTCGAACCACAGGTTCTTATATCCTTTAGCCTTTATCGTAGTAGATTCCGTGATGGGTACTTTCTTTAGGTTTGTGGCATCGTCACTCAGCCAGTAGCCCCGTAGGTTTAGGGCTGATGTGGAGGGGTTGTAAATCTCCACCCATCCTCCGTAGTTCCAGCTTGGATCTATATACCGGTCAATGTTTGCTGTCTGTATTTCATTGAATATTAGTGTATTCTGTGCGGCTGTTTCCAGGGAAAAAATAAACGCATAGGATAAGACTGCTGCAATTCTTTGCATGATTTCTTTTTTTTGTGGTCTTTACCAGATGTCTTCTGGTTTCATGGGATTATCATAGACCTCCTTGGGGCAGAGTTCCAGATAGTCGAGGTAGAGTTCCTTGGTGTCGCCTTCCAGTACCGAACGGAAGCGCAAGTAGTAGGTCTTATCTGGATCCATTTGTTCCCTCACGATAATACGGCGTGAGTTGTATCCGTAGGCTCTACGTTCAGTGCCGTCAGGACATTTTACGCTGTTGCACCCCTTCATGATACCTTGGTTGCGCAAAGTCTTATCTACTTCTGCATTATAGTCGAGGTCTTCGATGTCATCCTCGTAGCCCTCGTATTCCGTGATGAATTTCGTCAGGTCTTGTGGAATGTCGGGAGTAGAGAGGTTGTCTGGATCTGTGCCGAAATACACCTGTACGATACCACGCAGATAGGTGGCTAATACCTTGTAACGAATTTCGTAGGTCGTTTTGCGGGGTACGGGTGGCAACTTGAACGTCATGTCGAAATGTCCAGTACATTTTATCTCGTCATCGTTTAGGTTGGTGAAACCAGCATGATAGCAGTTCCAGTAGGTGAAGCAGTTCTGCTCGTCCTGTGTTAGGTTGGCCAGATACTTATAGTCCAAGTCCTTGGGCATGGCGATGGTTTGTCCTGGACAGGCTGTTCCGTGGTTGCGGATGTCGTTGGAGATCAGTTCGGGGAAGGTGCTTGCCACATCGAATCGGATGCGTTCTTTTCCCAAGTTGTCACGTACTTTATCATTGTAACTGATAGGCGTGCTCAATGGGTAGATATAGCCGTTCTTTACTTGCTCACCTACCATCATGGAGCTTTCGCGTTCTATCAGCGCTCCCACCTTGTCTGGGTCACAACCTATTTCCTGTCCCGTTCCAGTGCGCCCGTTGTCGGTGATGGGGAAACGGTTGATGCGCACTCCGTCACTCACTTTCGTTTCAATCAGTTTTATCAGGCGAGGCTTGCCCATTGTGGTGTAGTAATCCATTACGGGAATGGTGTAGTTGTAGGGAGCAGACCAAGAATATCCGAACTCATTCTCGTGGATGGCCAGTTTACCTGCCGATAGTTTGAAGGGCAGGATATGGTAGGTTACCCACTGGTAGAGCAAGTTTTTCTCAGATTTGTAGTTCTCGTCAGTTTGCAAGTTGTCCAGTTCTGAATATTCGTGATTATCCAAAATCCACTGCGTCAGTTTCCGCAGTAGGTCGGGGTCTTTGGGATCGATACCCTGCGAACGCCAGTATTCATCCGTCTCAGCAAAGATGGTGAAGCCTAACAAACGATGCTCGGGCGTGTCTCTTAGTGTCTGTACATAGTAGTCATATACCTGGGCAATTTCGCCTTTCAGTTTCTTCAATTCATACACCTCGTCGCGGTAGGCTCTCAGAGTGTCCATCAGTCCTGCAGCCTGAATGGCGCGTGCCATCACTAAATAGCCTTCCGTCTGGTTGTCCATCGTCTCCTGCAGGTAGTCAGACAATGTTGCGTCAATTGGCGCGATTACTTGGTGCATCTGATGGACGACCCCGTTGATGGCAGGTATATCGCGGTTACGTTCGTCTATTTCATAGCGTCCGTTTATCTTGATAGTGCCTTGTACATCGTCGCACCACATTACCGAAAGTTTGCGGTTGTTCATGTTGGGCAACTGAAATTCCGCATTGGTAGTCTGGGGGAAGAAACTCACCTCATATACGTTTTCCTTGTCGTTTCCTGCGTCTATTAAACTGTTATAGACAATCACCTTGCGGACAGAATCTAATTTTACAGAGTCTGTGAAGGCATCCCATGAGGGGGCGCTTATCAACGAATCTTCCACCAGTGTTTCTAAGTATTTCTGGATAGCCTCGTTCGAGGGGGCAAAACAAGTATAATTGCCACGGGCAGTAAGCAATTGGTATAGGGTCGTCTTGCTTATAGCACTCACTGGAACAATCTTCAGAAGTTTTACATATTCATCATAATCCGAGTGTTTGTTTAAGTAACTGCTTATAGTCTCTCCTTTAAATACATATCGATCCGAAGTGTCAATCTGTTCGGTACACCCTATAGCCATCATTCCCCCCAATATGGCAGGAAACCATTTTTTGAGTATTCTTTGCATATTTTTTGTTTTGTATCCGATGTCCTTTTTAGAAATTCTACCAGATGTCTTCTGGTTTCATGGGATTGTCATAGACTTCCTTGGGGCAGAACTCCAGGTAGTCGAGGCAGAGTTCCTTGGTATCGCCTTCCAATACCGAGCGGAATCGTAGGTAGTAGGTCTTGTCGGGATCCATCTGTTCCCTGACCACGATACGACGCATGTCACGATTGTATGCAGTGCGTTCAGTACCATCAGAGCATTCAACACTCTTACAGCCTTTCATAATGCCTTGGTTGCGAAGCGCACGATCTACATCTGCATCATAATCGTCTATCCCAGTGTCAGGTTCATACCCGACATATTCGCTGATAAATTTTGTCATATCCAATGGGATGTCGGGGGTATGCAGGTTTTCCCTGTCAGTGCCGAAATAAACTTGCACGATACCGCGCAAAAAAGTAGGTAGTAGTTTGTACCTGATCTCGTAGGTGCTCTTGCGCGGCACAGGAGGCAGTTTGAAAGTCATGTCGAAATGCCCCGTACACTTGATTTCGTCATCGTTCAGATTCGTAAACTTTGCGTGATAGAGGTTACAATATGTCGTGCAGTTCTGGTCGTCCTGTGTCAGATTAGCCAAATACTTATAGTCCGTCTCTTTGGGAATGGAGATAGTCTGCCCAGGACAAGCTGATCCGTGGTTGCGTATATCGTTGGAAATCAGCTCAGGAAAGGTGCTTGCTACGTCGAAACGGATGCGTTCTTTTCCCAAGTTGTCACGTACTTCATCATTGTAGCTGATAGGTGTGCTCAACGGGTATATATAGCCGTTCTTCACCTGTTCTCCCACCATCATGGGGCTTTCGCACTCTATCAACGTTCCCACCTTGTCTGGTTCGCAGGCGATTTCCAACCCCGTACCCTTGCGCGCATTGTCGGTAATAGGGAAGCGGTTGATGCGTACTCCGTCGCTGACCTTCGTCTCAATCAGTTTCATTAGACGTGGCTTTCCCATCGTCGTATAGTAATCCATCACGGGGATGGTTAGGTTATAAGGGGCAGACCAATTGTATCCATATTCGTTTTCGTGAATGGACAGTTTGCCGGCCGATAGTTTGAAAGGTAGGATATGGTAGGTTGTCCACTGGTAGAGCAGGTTCTTCTCCGATTTGTAATTCTCGTCGGCCTGCAGATTGTCCAGCTCTGAGTATTGATGGTTGTCCAGAATCCATAGAGTTAAATTTTTTAGTAGGTCTGGATCCTTGGGGTCGATGCCTTGTGAACGCCAGAAATCATCCGTCTCCGCAAAGATAGTAAAGCCAAGCAGACGATGTTCAGGGGTATTCATGAATTTTTGAAAATAAGAGTCATAGACTAAATCTATTTCCCCTTTAAGCTTTTTCATCTCGTACACCTCGTCGCGGTAGGCTCTCAGCGTGTCCAACAGCCCTGCAGCCTGAATGGCGCGTGCCATCACTAAATAGCCATCTGTCTGGTTGTCCATAGTCTCCTGTAGATAGTCTGACAGGGTAGCATCGATGGGTGCAATCACTTGGTGCATCTGATGGACGACCCCGTTGATGGCAGGTATATCGCGGTTGCGTTCGTCTATCTCATAGCGTCCGTTTATCTTGATGGTACCTTGTACATCGTCGCACCACATCACCGAAAGTTTGCGATTGTTCATATTGGGCAACGGGAATTCCGCATTGGTCGTCTGTGGGAAGAAACTGACTTCATATACGTTCTCCTTGTCGTCCTTAGCATCTATCAGGCTATTATAAACAATCACCTTGCGAATGGAATCGTATTTTACCGTATCGGTGAAAGCGTCCCACGAAGGAGTGTCAATCAGGGAGTCTTTCACCAGACTCTCCAAGTATTCATATATGGCCTTGTTGTTGGGCGCGAAGCAGGTGTAGTTGCCACGGGCGGTGAGCAGTTGGTAGAGGGTTGTCTTGCTCACAGGACTCACAGGGATGGATTTTAGTAACTTTACGTATTCGTCATAGTCAGAGTGCTTGTATAGGTAACTGCTTATGGTTTCTCCTGCAAATACATACCTATCTGAAGTGTCAATTTGTTCGGTACACCCAATAGCTATCATTCCCCCCAATATGGCAGTAAACCATTTTTTTATTCTTCCTATTCTCATTTGCTCCAGTTTTCTACAATTTTATTCATGCCGTATCTGTTGTTTTCGGAAATTGACCCGTTTCTATCATTTGGTTGCAAAGATACGCTTTATTTTGCTAAAAATCGCTTGTTTTCAAATATTCCCCTGTATTATATCTTTTCCCATTCTCCCAAAAGGGTAAATGAGGAAGAACAACATTCAGAGTTGTCCTTCCTCATCGTTCAGATTATTAACTTAAAACAATTCTTTTTACTTTCATTATTTCACTATCAATTTCTTACCGCCCTTGATGAACAAACCCTTGGTAGCCTTGCTCACGCGGATACCGCTCAGGGTGTAGATATTATCATCCTGTTCGTTGCTGCGAACGCTCATGATAGCGGTGTTGATGTAATTTTCGCCATTTTTATCTACGACACCTCTTGTCTGATCCAGCATTGGGAATGCGTCTTCGCCGATGGTCTGATACCAGTGCATGGTCTCCTGACCCTGATTCAGCGCGTAAGTGATGGCACCGCTTGCCATTTCCTCGGCTGTAGCACTTGTCGCATTCATATCACCGCCTGCGGCTCTATTGCTGGTGCTGTCTAACCAGTAGTTATTGCCACATTCAGCTGAGATGCTATAGATAAGACCAACCAAAGAACCGATGAAGCCACCTTCTGCTGTGATTTTACCTGCATTGAGGCAACGAATTACAGTATTGTCGGCATTGTCAGCGCATCCGTAAATACCACCCACCAATGCACCGGCATCGTTAACTTCCATTGTGCCGTAGTTAGCGCAGTTCGTGGTGTGTACCAGCGCTGCGTTACCCACGATGCCACCGAAACGATCTCCATTGTTTACGTGTATGGTGCCATCGAATTGGCAATCTTCTATGATAGTATTGTCATGCGCATAACCTACGATACCGCCCACGCCGAAGTAACCGCCTTCCTGCGGAGTAATTTCCAAAGAGGAGTGTACGTTGATAATCTTGCCATCCCATGAACGACCGATAACACCATACATGGCGCAGCCACCGCTCAGGCAAGTTATTTTTCCTTCTACGGTGAGGTTCTTCACTGTACCGTGAACCAACGCACCAAATAAACCTACGCATGCCCAATCGCCGAAGCGGGCATCAATGTTCAGGTTGGTGATCTTGTAGCCTTGTCCATCGAACTCGCCCCAGAAGGAATCATGCTCTGGACATACGCCTATAGGAGTCCAACTTTCCACGGGGGAGAGGTCGATATCCTTAACCAACACGGCCTTGCTACTGGAGGCAATGGCACTCTTGTTGATGTTCAGTGAGAACCACAACAAGTTCTCTGCGTTGCGAATCTGATATACACCATCCACCATTTCAGGCTCTACTCCGTCGGGGTTGATACCTTCGTTCTGGTAGCCTTCCTCGGTCTTCAGTACTACACCATGATCCACATCCAGATAGGGGTGCTTGTCGGTGCCGATACGCTGGTACCAGTGCATGGTCTCTTGACCTTGGTTCAATTTGTAGGTCACTTCGCCACTTAGCATGGTCTTTTCGTCCACCAGTGTGGCGCTTGCCATGCCGTTCTTGCTGCTGCGTCCTGCGGTGCCTTCCAACCAGTAGTTGTTTTCACTCATGCTGTTGGCTGCATCGCCAATCGTGGAAGCCAGGGCACCGTCGTTATTTGCCTGTGGGTCGGTGGTGGATTTGATTGTACCTGCGCTCACACAGTTCTTCATGCCTTCGAATAGTCCTACCTCACCTTCCCCGATGATGCCACCAGCGTTGCAATCGGTGCCCTCAAACTGGATGATGCCGAAGAAACCGCAATTGTTCATCGCGCCCTTGGCGCTGCGACCCAGCACACCGCCTGTGGCGCTGCCGTTGTTGCCTGTGGTGATGGTTCCGTTGAAGCTGCAATCGTTCATCGTAGCACCGTCGTGCATGTAACCTGCCACACCGCCGATGCCCCAATAATTGTTCAGGTTCGTAGTGATATTCAGTTCCGAGTGTACGCCTGAAATATGTGCGCCCCAACTGCGGGCAATTGCACCACAATAAGAGAAATCGGTGGTTGTGCAAGCATTTGTCAGGGTACCCTTCAACGTGAAGTTCTTCATCGAGCCCCAGCAAGCCACGCCGAACAGACCTCCGTACTCACCTTCGGTCAATGTGTAGTGGAAGCCGCAGATGGTATGACCTTGTCCGTCGAACTGTCCCGAGAACATACAGCCGTTGTCTTTGCCGATAGGAGTCCATCCGTCGAAGGGAGCCATGTCAATGTCGGACGTCAGCACAGCCTTGAGGCCGCCGTTGCCGTTGTTTACGGCTACTGAGATCCAGATAAGGTTCTCTAATGTCTGTACCTGATATACGCCATCCACCAGTTCAGGCTCAATGCCCAAGGGGTTGATGGAACCGGGGTTGATGTAGCCGCCGTTTCCGCCCATGATTACGCGCTCGTGGGTGTTGTCGAGAACGGGATATGCATCCACACCCAATGTCTGGAACCAATGTTCACTCTCTTGATTCTGGTTCAGGCCGAAACATACGGTACCATTGGCCTGTTGGTCACCGTTGAACAAGGTGGCTCCTGCCAATTCGATGTTGGTGGCAGCCGTGGCAGAACCTTCCTTCCAGTAGTTGTTTACGCAATTGGGGGCAACCACATCGCTCAGCGAACCAGCCAAGGCATAGGTGTTGCTTCCCTCGGCGCTGCACTTCACAGTACCTACGTTCATACAGTTCATGAATCCGTTGAAGCTGGCCTCGCCGCCCCAACCTACAATACCTCCTAAGATGCAGTTTGCATCCTTGCAGGAGAGTTCGCCTAAGTTAGCGCTGTTGCTGATTGTGGCTACTGCGGCACGACCCATGATTCCGCCCACGCAGTCGGTGCTGTTGTTGGCCTTCAGAGTTCCGCCATAGACACAGTCGGTGATTTGGGTGTCATCGTGGCCATAGCCTACGATGCCGCCCACGCCGAAGAATCCGTTTCCGTCCAACGTGATGTTCAGGTACGAGGTCACGTTCTCGATCTTGGCGCTCCATGTGCGGCCGATGGTGCCGATCATCGAGCATCCACCGCCTCCACAAGTGATGTCGCCCTTCACGATCAGGTTCTTCACCGTACCGCGCAGCACGCAGCCGAACATACCTACGCATGTCCAACCATCCACATTCTTGTTATACACGAGGTTCTTCACCGTATGGCCCTGTCCGTCGAAGGTTCCCTGGAAGGAATCATGCTCGGGGCAGACACCGATGGGGTTCCAATCGCCTGTGAAATCCGACATATCGATATCCTTGGTCAGCACAGCATTCAGGAAACTCTGTCCGCTGTTCACGGCGTTGGCGAACCACAGCAATTCCTCTACCTTCTTAATCTGATAAACACCATCCACCAAAGCAGGTTCGATACCGGCGGGGTCGATAGCTCCCTTGTTGATATACGCGCCTTCATCGGTCAGCGATACTTTCTTGTGGCTGTTGTCCAGAACGGGATAGCTGTCTTCGCCGAGGGTTTGGTACCAGTGGATGTCCTCCTGGCCTTGGTTTAGGTCATAGGCCACCTTGCCCGATGCGGCCTCTTCAGCAGAAACGCAGTTGGTGCTTAGATCGGAGCCGCAACCGTCAGCTGCCGTACCTGCCACCCAATAGTTGTTCACGCTCTTCTCACGATCCATGTTGTCAATAAAGCCTATCAGGGCGTGTGTGCCCTCGCTCTTGTTGAATACGGGTGCTGCAAAACTATTTGTCACCACGCAACTTGCATTGTCAGTGCGTCCCAGAATACCACCGGTGGTGCCGCTTTGGTTTAAATTAATGCGGCCGTAGCAGGCACAGTCGTTGATGGTGGTTCCATAGGATGAGAATCCGACCAAACCGCCATGCTTTTCATCGTAGTTTACATTTAGCGTACCGTTGAAAGAACAGTCGGTTATCACGGTCAAATCGTGTGCGTAACCGGTAAGGCCGCCTACGCCGTAATGATAGGACCCCGTTATGTTGATGTTTAGGTACGAGTGTACGTTGGTTACTTTGGCATCCCATGCACGACCGATAAGTCCAACCATGGCATAACTATCAGTAAATGTGGTTGTAATACTTCCCTTTACGGTCAGATTCTTCACCGTGCCGTGGGTGAGGCTACC
>DCHV01000059.1:955-3403 GCA_002314945.1 Prevotellaceae bacterium UBA1743 | reverse complement strand
CCGTTTATGAAAGAATTTCCCTGTACGCTTACGCTCTTGGCAAACCAGAGCAGTTCTTCAGCCGTGCCAATCAAGTACCAGCCGTCCTCCTGTCTGGGCTCTACGCCTTCGAAGTCGGGATCCATCGCACCGCACTTTTCGCAGTAGCCGCCCACATAGTTGTGAGCTTCAATTTCAAATTCCTGAGGTTCATTACCGAATTCGGGCGTCCCGTAGGGCTCACCTGTACAAGCAAAGGTGCCAGAAGCATATACACGGGCGTGCGTGTCAAAAGGTAAGGGGAACAAATCTGGGTTTTCGCCGCTCAAGTTCTGGTAGAAGCGGATGGTCGATTGGTCACCATTAAGTAACCAGCAAGCCAGTCCGGATTCCAATTGGTCGAAGGAAATGGTGTTGCTCTTGCCACGTGCGGGCTCGTTCAGGAAAGCGTGCTCCACATACATGTTATTGACATAATAGTTGTCTGTGGTCTTCTCACGAGTGATGTAGAAGTTGCGTCCCTCAGCATCCTTTACAGAAATATCATCGGTAGCTACGAGACAGTTCTTGAACATAGTGTGGCCTGTGCGCTCATAGGCGGCTATTCCTGAGAAGCTATGTGCGTTTTCCGAGAATACACTTCCTGCGAAGACGCAGTTCTCGAACGTACTTCCTGTCCAAACCTTACCGGCTAAGCCTCCGAAGGTGCCGTCACCATCCATATCCACTTCCAGCGCCACGGTGCTCACACAGTTTAGTAGGGTGGCCTGATACATGTTAGCAGCGATACCGCAGGCATATTTTGCAGAGGAGGTGATAGTACCAGTAGTCCATAGGTTCTTTACCATTGCATAGTCGGTCAGTTCCACGAAGGGGGCTGCATTCTCTTCTGTCATTTCGATATTCAGGCCCAATTTGTGGCCTTGTCCGTCGAATGTGCCGGCAAAAGAAGCCACGCGATCTGCTGCGGTTACACCCTCGATGTCTGCATCCATGCGCACCTTCATGTTTGTGTTACCGCGCTGGGTGGCTTGTGCGAAATATTGCCAATCCTGTAGCGTGTTCAGAACGTAAGTGCCGTCATCCTCCTGTGTCATATATTCAAGTGGATTGTATTGTTTGCCGCACACGGTACACACATCATTCACGAAGTTGTGATTCGGCTGGATTTTCAGTTCACCCTCGTTGCTGAAGGTGATATCGCCCGACAACAAGCCGTCGCAACGAAAATCAGCGTTGGTGTAAACCTGCGCGTGTGTGGCAAAAGGCCAGGGGAACGCATCGGCGTTCTCGCCTGTCAGGTTCTGGTAGAACTTTTGTTCCTTCTGGTCACCGTTCATGCGGAAACATATTTCTCCACTCTTCAACTGTTCCTCGGTTACCTGAGTGCAGTTGTCTGGGGTTGAGCTCAGGTCGTTCAGGTAGTAGCAATTCGTGATCTTCTTCATGTTGCCCGAATTACGTGCCAAAGAGTTGCACCCATCGATGCTGCTCAACTCCACTTGTGCAATGGCAAGGCAGTTTTTCATTTTATCACCACTTTCACTTACCCATCCGATGAGGCCGCCCACGTCACTACCGTTGGGCGCGGTCACCTTGCCGCAATACACACAGTTCTCGATGATATTCTTACCGTCGGATTGTGATACAAGACCGCCGATGGTGAGGTCACCTTCGAGTTCCGAGCTGAAATCTACAGTCGAAACGCAGTTTTGCATAGTACTGTTCTGCATGGTGTTTACGATACCTGCGGCATTCTTTGCACCGCTTACTATCGTACCTGTCACATGCAGGTTCTTTACCGTACCACCTACCATGTGCTGGATGATGGCAATCTCACCCTTGTCGGGGTAGTTCAGGTGAATCGTCAGGGTATGACCTGCACCGTCCAGACAACCAGAGAACTGGCCTCCGTTCTGTCCGATCATGTCTTGACCCGTGTAGTCAATGTCGGCTGTCAGCACACCATGTATGCCTTCATCGCCTTGCTCATTGACTTGCTTAACAAACTCGATCATGTCTTCGGTTGAACCGATTTGCCAGACATCATCTACGATCTCGATGGCGTGTCCACTGGACCAACCCAGCAGCATAGGCAACATCAAGAGACATTTTTTGTAAGTCTTTCGCATAAGTTAATGAATTAATAGTTGATAAATATTGTGTATAAAAGGGTTGTGTAACTTCATTTTTTTTGTGAAAATCCGCCGTTTTTGTACTTTTGAGCCTTCAAATTTATGGAGAATTTGTTTATCCAAGAAAATCTTGAACGATAAAATTTCATCCAAAAGCAAAAATAACGAAGAAATGGGATGAAATGTACCCAAGTTGACAATGAGGACTTATTTTGGGAATTTACGGAAATTACGGGAATGGGGGGGTGATTTTAGGATAATATGACAAATATTAGGAATGAAGGTCAAAAGCAATTCGTACTTTCTATAGCCTGCATTATTCATACTATTCCGT
>DCHV01000059.1:0-849 GCA_002314945.1 Prevotellaceae bacterium UBA1743 | reverse complement strand
GAGCGAGCATTAGGCTGAGGTGCTGCCAGTTGGCTTTTGCAGTAGGAATAAGTATGAATAGTGCAGGCTAGTTTTATTCAGAATAATATCTCGTTCTCGTTTGACTTTTGTTCTCATCTCTTTTGAATTTTCTTATGGTGCTTCAGGTAATACACAAGGCTTCTCACTGGCAAGTAAACGAATCGTCTTTAGCGCATTCAAGAATTTATTATCCAGTTTTTTCCTTCCTCTCTTCTTGCATCCGAAGTTTTTATCTATATTTGCACCATCAAAAGTGAATAATGCTATGCTTTACCCTATCGGAACTCAGACTTTCAGCAATATCATAGAGCGTGATATGGTCTATGTTGACAAGACCGACCTCGTGTATCGGTTGGCTCAGAAAAATATCTGTTTCCTGTGTCGCCCACGTCGTTTCGGTAAGTCGCTGTTGCTCTCCACCTTGGCCAGTTACTTCCGTGGTGAGAAAGACTTATTCCGTGGTCTGAAGATTTCGGCCTTAGAGAAGGAATGGAAGCAGCATCCTGTGTTTCATCTGGATTTTGCGAACGGCAGATTCGGAAAGCCAGATGCTTTGGGCAACATTTTGGATGATGCTATTGATCAATGGGAAAAACTGTATGGACGCATTTCTGATATTCCAGAGCGAGGCAAACGATTTGAATACATTCTCCGACGAGCACATGAGGTAACTGGGCAGAAGGCTGTGGTTCTGATCGACGAATATGACAAGCCGCTATTGGATGTGCTGAATGAGCCTGCGGAAGAGCAGAACCGTGAGACGCTGAAGGAGTTCTATGGTACTTTTAAAGCTTCCGATGCCCACCTGCGCTTCGTGCTGTTGACGGG
>DCHV01000047.1 GCA_002314945.1 Prevotellaceae bacterium UBA1743 | reverse complement strand
CGGAAAATTTATTTTTTGACCGTGGGTAGGAGCTGGAGGAATCTGGTCACTCCCCCGTCTGAATCCTTCGAAGGGCATACTGCGAGTTTGAGTCCTTTTCCTTTCCTTTGGAATTTCATTTCCTTGCCACTATGGAGATCTACTACTTTGCCTACCTGAAATCCCACATCGGATAGGGTGAGTGTGGTATGGGGATCTTCTGCTTCGTGATTGATGACGAGGAGGAAGGCTTCTTTGTCACCTTTTCGCATAGCGACTTCTACATCGGGATTGGAGGAATGAGCAACGGGCTTTATCTGTGTGGCCTTGAATACACTGTTCACTAAATCATGAAGTGCTGCCCTGCCTGTTGCGTTCTCGTCGAGGTATGTCTGGAGATAAGTATCCTGCAGACAAAAGCCAAAGAGGTATGTTTTGCCTTTCCCATACGAATGGGTGAGAAGGAGGGATTCCCCCGATTCCATTACGGACTTCACCTTGGCTCCCTGTGCTACGCAATGACGAGGTGAGACAACTCTGAAATCCTTTGCCTTATCGAAGGTCTTCTCGGGTGCCTTCCATTCCTCTTTGAGAAACTCCCAGTAGGGAGTGGCGATGGTGCAGGGGATTCGTAGCCCAACCTGATTGACTCTGTATGTCTGAGCAGAGGATATGCCAAACATCTCCATGAGCGTGTTATTGGGATGGAGTGCTTCGTCGGTCTGTGGTACACAATCGGCTATCACGATGCCTCCCTTGCGTACAAAATCCCGAATTCTGCTGGCTACGGCCTGTGGTAACACATCGACATCGGCAAGGAATAATATCTGGTAGCCAAGGAGGTCGTCATCGACTATCTGATCTTCGTGGATGACATCCATCTCGCCAAAGGTACGCAGACAGAGTTCGAAGGTGAGGGCTACGTTGAAATACTCCTGATTGAGAAGGACGTGCTGAGTACGGGGGAAGAGGAAGCAGGCCTTTGCCTGTGGTCTCTTTGTTTCGCAGAGGGCTCCTCCTTGCTTTTGGATAGTTGTCATTGCTTCTCCGAAATCGTCCCAGTGGCGTGCTTCGATGGGGATATTGATTCCTGTCATGAGGAAATTGGCTCCGCCTGCTATGGCTGTGTAGGCTGTCTCGCGTTCCATCCAATACTGACTACGTCTGGTATCGTCCATGAATTTTCTGAACCATGTGGGATTGAACGAACCTATCCAATATCCCATGGTCTTGCCGTAGGTCGCGGTAAGATTCCTCATCTGAGCGAGCGACCAATGGAACTGACTCATACGGGGTTTATAGACGAGGCCACTCTCTCCCAACCGATAATCTTCGGCGGTATAGGGATAGATGTCGTAGATGAACATATCTGCAAAATCGGCTCCCCAGTGGAAGACGTCATCGACTGCCCATACCGAATTGGAATGGGAGCCACCTCCGAAGGTATTGTGACTGTCGTGGGTGATGGTAACTAACGGACGAGAGTCCATTTTCTTCACTTCGCGATATATCTTTTTCCATGCCTCGGAGAATACGGAGGATTGAAAATTGATGAAGTCCATATACTTTAGAGGGTCTTGCCGAGCTGCAGTGAAGGAGGAGGGCATGGGATAGCCATATCGCTCGGAGAAGGCCTTGTGTGCCGCCTCACTGAGGTCGAAACTGGTGGTATCGGCATGGAATGGCTCGTCCATATAAGGGAATACGGAATAGGGACTGCTGACCTGGCGCACGGGCCCCAATGTCTGCTCCATATAGGTGCGTACCGTATCTATGTATTCAGGGGTGAAAACGCTATACTTGGGTGGGTATTGACGATGGAAGAGTTCGACACCCGCTGTCAGACAGTCGAGTTTCATGCCCAATTCCTGAGCGTATGTCAGTTCTACGCTATGCTCTGCAAAGGCACTGGTAGAAATGTGGGTCACTCCGTGCTGGATGATGTTGCGGATAGTCTGTTTCTTTAGTTCGTCGCTGAGTGTCTCTTCTCCACCATGCCATCCTTCGCCAGATGGAACGGGGGAGAACTGAACTGACACGGGGAAGTTCTTCTCGGGAACCTTGCATTCTGTCTGTGCACACAGGTTTTGGCAGAGCAGAACAGAAAGGAGTATTGTTATTGAATAGGTAGTACGCATATCTTTAGAAAAATAGCCTCCAACTCTAACTTGTACATAAGTGGTACACGTAGGGTTGGAGGCCAGTATATATGTATTTGAGAAAAGACGAGTAGTGTTTAGAGTTCCTTGATCTTTACATTCTTGAACCACACCTCATTGCCATGATCTTGCAAAAGGATGACTCCGTCGAAATTACCAAAATTGGGCCAGTCCTTGTATTTGCTGTAGGCGACAAGGGCGTTCCATTCCTGATCATTGCGATTATATTCGAGCAGCTTTACGCCATTGAGCCAGTGCTCTACATGATTGTCCTGCACTACGATCATGGCAGTATTCCATGCCTTGATATCGAAGGGCTTGTCTGTGGGAGCGGGAATGAGATCGTAGAGCGAGCCCAACTTGCGGTTGCCCTTCACACCGAGATTGGCATCGGGATGACGCTTGTCGTCGAGTATCTGGAACTCGCAACCGATGGCACTGCCTGCACCCTTGTTCATATCGCTATCTACGAAATACTTGATGCCACTGTTGGCTCCCTCGGTTATCTTGAAATCTACCTTGAGGATGAAATTGTGGAACTTGCGTGTAGTGACAATGTCACCTCCGTTGGTCGATTCGCCTCCGTCGGATGGCATCACCTTGAGTATTCCATTCTCCATCACCCAACCATTGGCTGGGAACTTGTCCAACTTGGCTCCGCGCCATCCTTGGTTGGTCTTTCCATCCCAAAGCAGAGTCCAACCCTTCTTAACCTCGGCCTTGGACAAAGTATTGTCCGTCTCGCTCTTCTGTACCTTGAGTGCTTCCTTGACTACATCCTTGGCTGTCACCTGCAGTGTGCAAGCGAAAGCCATCATGGCAATTGCAATAAAATTTCGCTTCATTTGATTTGATTTATGCTGATTATCTATTATTCCGAATGCAAAGTTATTGAAAAAAGCGGGAATAACAGACGAACTGCGAGAAAAATCGTTATGATGGGGGAAAAAGTAGAAGTATCAAAGCTTGATACCATACTTGATGATACGCTCGGAGAACATTCTCTGGGGTATGAATTTCCGTAGCGTGGTAGTCAGGCTATTGAGCATTGCCTGACGAACATAGTCTTCCTTGATATAAAGTGAGATGCGACGCTGTGAGAGATAGTCACCCTCTATACGACGTACATGGGTACGCTGTGACTCGGAGAGGAAGGGAAGGTGCATCTCGGGAATGATTGTGTAACCTCCATTCTCATCAACGATGCGAATGAGCGTCTCGATACTGCCCGCTTCGTAGATATGATGTCCAATACTACGTTCCTTGCAGAAACTGAAGGCACTATCCCGGAGACATTGCGCTTCCTTCATTATCCACATATTCTCGTGGACAAGTTCCTCGGGACGGAACGATGGAATCTGATCGGATGCTTCCGAAACGCCTTTGGAAAGATAGAGATAGAAGTTTTCTGTATAAAGGGGTATCTCCAGCACGCCCTCTCTCTTGTTGTCCGAGATAGCGATACCTGCATCTATCTCGCCTCGCAGAAGAGCATCGAGCATGAAACCTGCCTTGAGCTCTCTGATAGTGAGATCGACTGAAGGATAGCGTTCCCGATAAAAGCGGATGAACTGGGGTAATAGGTAGGGGGCTATGGTAGGACCAAAGGAAAGAGGAAAAGGGCCTCCTACTTTTCCCTTCGCCTCGTCGATGATTTCATGGATGCGTCCTGCCTCCATCAGCACTCGCTGTGCCTGTAGAATGATTTTCTCTCCTGCAGATGTAGGGATGACAGATTTGTTGGTGCGATCGAAGATACGCACGTCGATTTCCTCCTCCAACTTGATGAGCATGGCGCTCAGGGTAGGCTGGGATACGTCACACGCCTCGGCCGCCTTCGCGAAACTGCGGAAGCGGTCGATGGCGACGATGTAACGTAGTTGTTGAAGATTCATGCGCGATGCTGACTGACCAATGCCTTGAGCTCGTCCAAAGGCATGGTGCCACTCTGACGCCACAGGAGTTCCCCCTGACGAAAGAGCATCAGGGTAGGAACAGACTGTATGCCGTAGAATGAAGCCAAAGACTGGTTGCGGTCGATGTCCAACTTGAGGACTCGCACCTCGTCCTGCATATCAGCCTTGAACTGCTCTAACACTGGGTGCATCTGTTGGCATGGGCCGCACCAGGTGGCAAAGAAATCCACTAAAGTGAGCCCATCGCCATGGATGATATCATTGAAACTCTCCACTATCAGAAATTGTCAACATGTACCTCGAAATAAGCCTGAGGATGAGCGCAGGTAGGACAAATCTGGGGTGCATTGGTACCTACTACGATATGTCCACAGTTACGGCATTCCCATACCTTCACCTCGCTCTTTGCGAAGACCTGAGCTGTCTCGATATTCTTGAGCAATGCGCGATAACGCTCCTCGTGACGCTTCTCGATAGCGGCTACGAAGCGGAACTTTACTGCCAACTCGGGGAAGCCTTCCTTCTCTGCTGTCTGAGCAAAGCCCTCGTACATATCGGTCCACTCGTAGTTCTCGCCTGCTGCAGCATCTGCCAAATTGTCGGCTGTGGTGCCAATGCCATCGTGCAGTTCCTTGAACCACAGTTTGGCGTGTTCCTTCTCATTGTCGGCAGTCTGGAGGAAGAGAGCTGCAATCTGCTCGAATCCTTCCTTCTTTGCCTTTGATGCAAAATAGGTGTACTTGTTGCGTGCCTGGCTTTCACCAGCGAAAGCTGCTTCCAGATTCTTCTCGGTCTGGGTACCTGCATACTTGTTTGCCATAATTCTAATTTTTAGTTTGTTTTTTGATTATTGATACTCTGTTTGAAATCTTTCTTGTTTTCTGCTGCAAAGGTACGACGTTCTTCTGCTCTCCGACAACTGATGAATCCTATCCAATAATAGATTGCATCTATTGCTACTTCTGAAATGAGCGGATGGTCTCTTGCAAAGCAGCTATCTTGCTTTCGGCATCGGAGAGTTTCTTGCGTTCCATCTCCACGACGGCTGCGGGAGCATTCTGCACGAAGCGTTCGTTGGAGAGTTTTTTCTGGATGCCTGTCATGAAGCCTTGCAAACGCTTGATTTCCGTCTCGGCCTTCTCTATTTCGGCTGAAGCATCAATCAGGTTGCCCATAGGAATGGCGTATTCGTCAGTGCCGATAAGGAAAGCTATGGTGCTCTCGCTCTTCTGATCCACAGGCTTCAATTCGGAGAGGCCTGCCAATTTAGCCACGATTACCTCGCCTTGTTTGAGTGCCTCGGAAACGGGCAGTACCATTTCCAATACAAGTGGTTCACGCGGACTGATATTCTTGGTCTGACGTACACCACGTACCCCGGAAATAATCTGTTTCAGTTCCTCGAACTGTGCCACAAGCGCCGAGTCGTCCTGCGTGGGTTGTGCCAAATGAAACTCGGACACCATGAGAGACTCTCCCTGCTTGCGCTCGGCAATGTGCTGCCACAATTCCTCGGTGATAAATGGCATGAAAGGATGGATGACGTGCATCAACTGATCGAAGAGGTCGAGTGTGGCCTGCAGAGTCTTTGCATCAATGGGAGCCTGGTATGCGGGTTTGACGATTTCGAGATACCATCCTGAGAATTCGTCAGTGAAGAGTTTGAAGGCGGTCATCAAAGCCTCGTTGAGACGATACTTGCTGTAGAGATCGTTGATTTCGTCGTAGGCAATACGCACCTTGGCCTGCATCCATTGGATGGCTTGCGCATTCTCGGAGGGTTGTTCGATATCCTTTACCTCCCATCCATTCACGAGGCGGAAGGCATTCCACATCTTGTTGCAGAAGTTCATACCTTGCGCGCACAACGCATCATCGTACAGGATGTCGTTGCCAGCAGGAGCTGCCAACATCATACCCATACGCACTCCGTCGGCACCATATTTCTCGATGAGTTCCAGTGGATCGGGTGAATTACCGAGTGACTTGCTCATCTTGCGTCCCAACTTGTCGCGTACGATACCGGTAAAATAGACATTGCGGAAGGGTATCTGCTTCTGATATTCGCAGCCTGCCATAATCATACGGGCCACCCAGAAGAAGATGATATCGGGACCTGTAACCAAGTCACTGGTAGGATAGTAGTAGTTGATTTCCTCGTTGCCAGGACGGTTGATGCCATCAAAGAGAGAAACAGGCCACAGCCAAGAGGAGAACCATGTATCGAGGGCATCCTCGTCGCGGTGAAGATCGTCCATCGTGAGGTCGGGGCGAGCAAATTGCACTTTGGCCTTCTCCAATGCTTCCTCGGGAGTGAGTGCTACCACGAAGCGTTCCTCTTCGTCGGAGTCCTCGGGTGTATTTAGGAAATAGGCAGGAATACGATGTCCCCACCACAACTGACGACTGATACACCAGTCCTGGATATTTTCCAACCAATTCTTGTAGGTGGTCACATATTTGTTGGGGTAGAACTTCAGTTCGCCACTGAGGACGGGAGGCAGGGCGATGTCGGCCATGTGCTGCATCGAGAGGAACCACTGCTTGCAGAGACGGGGTTCTACGGCGGTGTCCTGGTTTCGCTCGGAATAACCTACCTTGTTGTCATAATCCTCGATATGATCCATCAAACCTGCTGCCTGCAGATCCAATGCAATCTGCTTGCGAACTACCATTCTATCCTGTCCTACGTAGAGGCCTGCTGCTTCGGAAAGTGTTCCATCTGGATTGAAAATATCTATTGTCTCCAGGTTGTGCGTCTTTCCCAAAGCGTAGTCATTCACATCGTGAGCGGGAGTCACCTTGAGACAACCCGTACCAAACTCGATATCGACATAACGGTCCTCGATGATAGGAACGACACGATTGACGAGAGGGACAACGACCTTGCAACCCTTCAACCATTGATTCTTGGGATCCTTGGGATTGATGCACACTGCCGTATCACCCATGATGGTCTCGGGACGGGTGGTAGCCACTACTGCATAATACCCTTTCTCGTCCTGATGAAGGACATTGCCCTCGGCCTGACTTGCAGGTACGCATCCCTCGGCCAGATAATATTTCAGATGGAAGAGTTTGCTCTTCTCCTCGCGATAGATAACCTCCTCGGTAGAGAGTACCGTCTGAGCCTTTGGATCCCAGTTGACCATGCGCAAACCACGATAGATGTAGCCTTTCTCATACAGATCTACAAAAACCTTGAGAACGGACTCGCTGCGCAATTCATCCATGGTGAAGGCGGTACGATCCCAATCGCAGGAAGCACCCAACTTGCGAAGTTGCTTGAGGATGATGCCTCCGTGTTCCTCGGTCCATGCCCAGGCATGTTTGAGAAACTCCTCGCGCGTCAGATCACGTTTCTTGATGCCCTGAGCGGCAAGTTTGTTAACCACCTTTGCTTCGGTGGCGATAGATGCATGATCTGTTCCTGGTACCCAGCACGCGTTCTTTCCATCCAAACGAGCCTTGCGGATAAGGATATCCTGAATCGTATTGTTGAGCATGTGTCCCATGTGTAAGACACCTGTCACATTGGGAGGGGGAATGACTATCGTGTAAGGTTGGCGTCCATCTGGTTTGGAACTGAATAGCTTGTTGTCAAGCCAATATTGATACCATTTTGCCTCTACATCGGCAGGATTGTACTTGGTTGCTAATTCCATATTGAATATGTGTTATAGATATTTTCGCGCAAAAGTACAAAATATTTCTCACTATGGGAACATGGGAACCAGTATTTCTTTGTACTTTTGCAACACTATGCACTCAAGAGAAGAAAAAATACAGGCATTCGGCCGATTACTGGATGTAATGGACGAACTACGCGAGAAATGTCCATGGGATCACAAGCAGACCAACGAATCGTTGCGTCCCAATACGATAGAGGAGACCTTTGAATTGTGCGATGCGCTCATGAAGGAGGACAACAAGGAGATATGCAAGGAATTGGGCGATGTACTCCTGCATGTGGTCTTCTATGCCAAAATAGGTCAGGAGACAGGTGAATTCGATATTGCCGATGTCTGCAACAAGCTATGCGACAAACTCATTTTCCGTCATCCGCACGTATATGGTGACACCGTGGCTAAGACAGCAGGGGAGGTGGTGGAAGCCTGGGAGAAAATCAAGCAACGCGAGAAGGATGGGAACAAGACGGTCCTCTCAGGAGTGCCCAATGCCCTACCCTCGCTCATCAAGGCATACCGCATTCAGGATAAGGCACGCAATGTGGGCTTCGACTGGGAGAATCGAGAGGATGTATGGAAAAAGGTTCATGAAGAAGTGGATGAGTTGCGCGTGGAACTGGAGAAAGATGATGAAGAAAACTCCACCAACGAATTTGGGGATTTCCTCTTCTCACTCATCAATGCAGCCCGACTCTATCACATCAATCCCGACAATGCACTGGAGCGTACCAACAGGAAGTTCATCACTCGTTTCAACTATGTGGAGCAGAAGGCGAAAGAACAGGGAAGACGCATACAGGATCTCACGCTCGAGGAGATGGATGCATTCTGGAACGAGGCGAAAATGCTTTCCTCTCACTGATTTTCTCTAATCCAGGCTCTGGAAAAAAGCATTGACTTTTTTCACAGCATGATGGTATGACGCTTTCAGTGCGCCTACGCTTGTTCCCAGCAATTCACTGATTTCCTCGTATTTCATATTACGGAAATATCGCATTTCAAATACCTCACGCTGCTTCTTTGGAAGAGACTCAAGAGCCTCAAACAAGAGTTTCTGTGTCCTGTCTCCATCCAAATTGGAATCACTTTGCAAGGCGTCGTAATCTGGATTGTCTATCTGTTCCAGAGGAATTGTATTGCCCCGATTTTCCATGAAACTCATTGTTTCGTTGAGCGCAATACGATACAACCAAGTCCTCAGTTGGGAGCGTCCTTCAAACGCCCCAATCGACCGCCATGCCTTGAAAAACGTATTCTGCAACACGTCGTTGGCATCCTCATGTGACAAGACGACATGACGAATCAACCAATACAATGGTTTCTGATATTCTTTTACAAGAAGATGAAACGCACCCTCACGCGAAACAGGGTCCTTCAACTGTTTTACCAGTTCTTCCTCGTTGATCATTTCAGAAGAGAGGAGATAGTTGATAGTTGAAAGTTAAAAGATGAGGGTTGAGGGAAGAGGAACTCCGCAACTATTGGATAAACACCTTGCGAACAATGTTGTTCACCTTGAGAATATAGCACCCCTTGCTTACATCCAGCGTGATGGTCTTCTCGGAGCTATCTACCTGGATTTGCGCCACCTTCACTCCAGTCAGGTTGAACACCTCCAATGTCTCTCCATTTGCTCCAACAAGTCGGATATCGCGACCTCCCAAGGGCTGGATTACATTGTTGGCATTCGGCTCGGTGATTTCCATCGCCGGATTTGCCTTCAATCCTTCTGCTGTTGCAAAAAACAACACGCACAAGGTCAAGAGTATTGCTTTTCTCATCATAAAATGCATTTTCGCATCACAAAATTACGTATTTCGTGCATACTCTCCAAACTTTTTCTGAAAAAAAAAGCTTTTTATCACAATTTTATCACCAAACCTTCGTTGGCAAGTACACAATTTGGAAAAATTGCCTTCGCTTCGTCCAATAGAGCCTGCTCATTGCGGATACGCGCACTGAAATGTCCTATGCACAGTTTTCCCACTTCAGCTTGGAGGGCAATCCGGGCTGCCTGAGGCGCTGTCGTATGAAGCGTCTGCGTGGCACGCAGTTCCATTTCTCCTGAATAGGTTGCCTCGTGATACAGCAGATCAGAATGACTCACGTATGGCACGATATCTGGTTTGAACACCGTATCAGAACAATACGCATACGAGCGGCTCTGACGTGCTGGGGTGGTAAGTTTCTCATGGGGGATGAAGGTACCATCTGGAGTGGTCCACGATGCACCCATCTTGATGTTGTTGATCTGGCTGATTGGAATATGGAAGGCATCTATCATCTCGCGTCTGATATGCGGCAAGCCTGTGGCTTCCACGAAACGGTAGCCGCAACAGGGCAGACGATGCGACAAGGGAATAGACTCCACCCTCACGCTACGGTCCTGAAATACCACCTGATTCAGACAGGGATCCACCGCATGAAACAATACCTGATAATCCATCCCGTCGCAATAGATACGAAGCACGGTATCCAGATATTCCTGCAATGTACGAGGAGCGTATATGTGCAGGTCGGCCGTGCGCCCCAACAATGCCAGCGTACTGAGCAGGCCAGGCAGGCCAAACACATGATCCCCATGATTGTGCGTGATGAAGATATGCCCCAGCCGTTGTATGTTAAGTCCCGTTTTGGCAAAACCCATCTGAGCCGACTCGCCACAATCTATCATATACAACTTGTCATGGACATTCACCACCTGACACGAAGGTTGATGACGGAGTGTGGGCTTGGCGCTGCCACAACCGAGGATATAAACCGAAAACTCTTCCATCGCAATGAAAAAAGTAAAGCCCGCCGAAGCGAGCTTTACCTTATTGATATTGATTCTGAGGATTACTCACCCTGCTGCATCTTAGCCTTCAGAGCTGCCAGAGCGTCCAAGTCACCCAGTGTGGTGCTGGCTGCCTGATTCTGAATCTTTGGAGTCTCTTCCTTCTTATCACCAGCTGCACGAGTTGCTGCCTTCTTTTCGGCACGTGCCTTTGCGCGCTGCTCATCTTCGAAGATACGGCTGTGAGAAAGGATGATGCGACGATTCTCCTTGTTGAACTCAATCACCTTGAACTGCAGTTTCTCGTTCACTTTAGCCTGAGAACCATCCTCCTTTGCCAAGTGCTTGGGAGTAGCAAAGCCCTCTACGCCATATTCCAACTGAACAACTGCACCCTTGTCCATCATCTCTACGATAGTACCCTCGTGAACGCTATCCTGAGTGAAGATGGTCTCGAATACATCCCAGGGATTCTCCTCAAGCTGCTTGTGACCCAAAGAGAGACGACGGTTTGCCTTGTCGATTTCCAATACGCAAACATCTACTTCGGCACCAATTTGAGTAAACTCCTTTGGATGCTTTACCTTCTTGGTCCAGCTCAGGTCGCTGATGTGGATCAAACCATCCACGCCTTCCTCGATTTCTACAAATACACCAAAGTTGGTGAAATTGCGAACCTTGGCAATATGCTTGCTGCCAATAGGATACTTGGCTTCGATATTCTCCCAAGGATCATCCTTCAGCTGCTTAACACCGAGAGACATCTTACGCTCATCGCGGTCGAGTGTCAGGATTACAGCCTCTACCTCGTCACCTACCTTCAGGAAGTCCTGAGCGCTACGCAGATGCTGGCTCCAGCTCATCTCTGAAACGTGGATCAAACCTTCTACACCAGGAGCGATTTCGATGAATGCACCATAGTCGGCCATCACTACTACCTTGCCATGTACATGGTCGCCCACCTTCAGATCGGCATCCAGTGCATCCCATGGATGAGGAGTCAGCTGCTTCAAGCCCAATGCAATACGTTTCTTCTCGTCGTCGAAGTCCAGAATAACAACGTTGATCTTCTCGTCCAGAGTAACGATCTCGTTGGGATCACTTACACGGCCCCAAGAGAGGTCGGTGATGTGAATCAAACCATCTACGCCACCCAAGTCGATGAATACGCCATAGTTGGTGATATTCTTGACAATACCTTCCAATACCTGACCCTTCTCCAGCTTGCTGATGATTTCCTTCTTCTGCTGTTCCATCTCGGCCTCGATGATGGCCTTGTGGCTTACCACTACATTCTTGTATTCCTGATTGATCTTCACAACCTTGAACTCCATGGTCTTGCCCACGAAGATATCATAGTCGCGAATAGGCTTCACGTCGATCTGAGAACCGGGCAAGAAAGCCTCGATACCAAATACATCGACAATCATACCGCCCTTGGTGCGGCACTTTACATAGCCGTTTACGATTTCCTGGCTTTCAAGAGCCTGGTTTACACGATCCCATGAACGGCTTGCGCGTGCTTTCTTGTGAGAGAGAAGCAACTGGCCCTTCTTGTCTTCCTGATTCTCGATGTACACTTCGATAGTGTCACCAATCTTCAGGTCGGGATTGTAGCGGAACTCACTCATGGGAATGATGCCATCGCTCTTGAAGCCGATGTTCACTACCACTTCGCGCTTGTTCATTGCGATGACGGTACCATCCACTACATCGTGATCATTTACTTTGTTCAGAGAACTTTCATAAGCCTCCGTCTGAGCCTCACGGCTCACTTCTGCGTTGCTGTCGCCATTGGCATAGGCTTCCCAATCGAAACCATCCAGGGGAGCAACATTTTTGAAATCTGCCATACAGATTAGTTAATTGTTAATAATAAAATTGATAAACTCGATGCGTTTATACAAAACGCGCGTGCAAAATTACAAAAAAAGCCTGACACACCCCCCTTTGGCAGGCCACTGCCCTATCAAACGTAAAAAGATTTAAGTATAATTAACATTTCCGAAGATACAAGAGGGTGATATCGTCGCTTTGAGGCTGCCCTTTCACAAAGGTTTCTACGGCATGTACAACCAAATCTATCACAGCACGTTCCGTTTCCACACGGACATCGGACAGCGCCTTCAGGAATGCCTCTTCGCCCCAGTAATCGTTGTGCCGGTTCTTTGCCTCCGTCACGCCATCGGTATAGAGCAGGATGGACTCTTCCGGCTCCAGTTCGATTTCCTCGCCATGGAAGGGAAAGCCTCCCATCAAACCAGCCGCCATGTTGGAGCTGCATTTCAGGTAGCAGGGGTCCGTCACTCCCTCCTTCTTCCTGAGCAAGATAGGGTGATTGTGTCCTGCGTTGCAGAAGCACAGGGTATTCTTCTCCAGCACGCCCACGAAGAAGGTGCAGAATGTCATATCCGGGTTGTTGTCGGCCAGCACATCGTTGATATTCGAGACTATTTTCTGTGGGTCGTCACTGTATCGTACCGCATTGCGGAAGAGCGACACAACCTGCGTCATGAACAGGGCCGCCGGCATACCCTTACCCGCCACATCGCCGATGCAGAAAATCAGTTTGCCATCCTTTTCCACATAGTCGTACAGGTCTCCTCCAGCCTCTTTTGCCGATTTCATATAAGAAAGGAGCGACCATTCTCCCGACCTGAATTCAGTTCCTCGAAGCAGATCGACCTGTGCCTTAGCTGCCATTTTCAGTTCTTGTTCCGAGGCCGCCTTCTGCAGCATGTTCTTGCGTATCTGTCGCGAGACGACGACACAGGCCACCAGCATCAGCAGCATTCCTGCGGCCGATGTCATGAATATGATATTGCGTATATCCATGGTACTCTGATATATGGCATCCGTATTGCATATCACAATCACCCTCCATGGTGCCTCCTCCATTTTGCTCTTGAACTGGTAGTATTTCGTGCCATCATACACAAATACATCTCGTCCCTCCTCATCTTCCTTCTCCAAATAATATTTTCCATGTTGCATCAGGCTGTCCTCTATAACCAGGTAGGATGAAGCCTTTTTGTAATCTTCTGGGATAGAGGATATCACCTCGCCATCTTCCCCCAAGATGAGGATTTGGGACATCTCATTTTCGTAGGGAAGATTACGCCTCAGATCCTCGTCCAGTGTACGTACATCTATATCGACAGCCAAGGCGCCAAAGAAGCGTCCGTCCTCCCTGCAGATGGGAATGTAGAGAATGACCAATTTCTTTGCCACCACCGAGTTGCGCGAGGGCACCGTCCAAAAGGGTTTCAGTTCCTTCTTCAGTCGGTTGTAGTGTTGGGCCCGCATGAAGTCGTACGACAGGGCAAGATCCGTACGTTTGAGGTCAGCCCGCGTGACAGATGGAACAAAGCACCCCACCTGTGTTTTTCCCTTACCTTTTATATATTCGCTACATACCGCACTATCCACGATACACGTTATCGAGGAGCAGTACGGCGTTACCTGCAGAAAATCCTCCAGAATAGTATAGATACGATCCAGAAATATCGGGATTCCCTCCTCTGCCACGATCACATATTCGTTGGAATCAGAAAGTGTGACATCCCCGTTACCCATGAAATAATTGAATACCGACTGCCGCGTGATGCGCATATCACGGTCCAGGTCGGAGCGTATTTCGTCCAGGAGATATTTATTCACCTCATCCGCCATCTCGTACGACTTGTTGGAGACACAATGATTGGTCCCCACCAACGTACACACGAATACAATCAGAACGGAGCAGAGGGTGAGGATAATCTTCTTCATGCCTTGACGAGATCAGAAAGAGTATTTACAGCCGATTCCCACCACATTGGGAATCATATCATAGGACGTCACGCTATACTCGCTGGAAGACGTTCGGTTCACATCCTCGGCATGTTTCTGCATCAGTACCCTCTCATATACATATACGTAGAGGTTGCGCCAGGACTTCCCCACCGACATTTGGGCTGTGGCACAATTGCCCAGCGTACTGTTATGCTGGGCCACCTTGCTGTAATAGACAAGATATACGCCGCCGTGCCATCCATCCTTCAGTTGGAAATGCGGGTAGAAGGATATATTATAATAGGTATAGTGGTCGCGTCCCGAGCTCATATCCTTCACGTTGTGGAACAGGTTACCCGTCAGTGAGAGCGAGAACACCTTATATGAATACAGCGCCATCAGGTTGGCACTTGCGATATTGTTCGTGCCGAAGTTCTCGAAGGTGAGGTACTGCTGAGCCAGCCCCATGGAACCAGGTATGGGGGAAGAGGTCGAGTATCGGTCACTCAGGATGTCACTCACACGATTGTAGCTGGCCGCCGCATTGAAGGTCAGGGAGCGCGACAGTCCCCATCTGTAGTCAGCGATGTAATCCAGTTTCGCCTCGTGCGACATCATGGGAATCAGATCGGGGTTACCCTCCACATACTCCATCCGTCGGGGGCTATAGATGCGATACGGGTAGAGCTGTTCGTCGGTGGGTCGCTGCAGTTTGCGGTCGAGGATCAGGCGCAGGTTCTTGTGAGGCGTGAAGTGCCATTCCGTTATCAATTGTCCCGTGAAGTCATTACTTACCTTGGTGAAAGGAACGTCCGCGCGCATGATACGGTACTTGTAGTGCTGGAACTCACCGATGACCTTAGCCTTGAGTTTCCCGCATCCTCCCTCCAGTTTCAGGTAGGGCATTGCATAATACGTCTTGTTGTCGGGAGAAATCTCCGTATATAGGGGTAACGTGTACCTCA